>JBKJZS010000183.1:0-11010 GCA_046714915.1 Polaromonas sp.
GACCAACCCAGCAGGGTCCGTTGGACTGGCGCCGACTGGTTGAGTGGCTGAGCGAAGACGGCATCATTTCCGCAGCCGAGGCACAGCGCACGATTGCGCGCTGCGCACAGGTGCAGAGCGCCCAGCACCCCTTGATCCGGCTGGCCAGCGTCAGCATGACCCGCGTCGCTGACGGCAAGCCGCTCGACATTGAAACCATCGCGCAGTGGCTGGCTGGCCGTGCCGGCCTGGGCTATCTGCGCATTGATCCCCTCAAGGTAGACGTGGGCAAGGTGGCCGACACCATGTCAGCCTTGTATGCCGAACGCCACAAGGTCCTGCCGGTGCAGGTTACCCCCGTCGAGGTGGTGGTGGCGACTTCCGAGCCTTTCATCACCGACTGGGTATCAGAGGTCGAGCGCCAGGCCAAGCGCAGCGTCCGGCTGGTGGTCGCCAATCCGATGGAAATTGCCCGCTACACGGCCGAATTTTTTGCGCTGGCCAAGTCGGTCAAGGCAGCCATGAAAGCCGGCGGCAACGCCGGGGCCGCCAGCTTTGAGCAGCTGGTGGAGCTGGGCAAAACCAATAAACAGTTAGATGCCAACGACCAGGGCGTGGTGCAGGTGGTGGACTGGCTCTGGCAATACGCCTTTGACCAGCGTGCCAGCGACATCCACCTGGAGCCGCGGCGCGACCAGGGCGTCATCCGGTTCCGGATTGACGGCGTGCTGCACCCGGTCTACCAGTTGCCGATGGGGGTTCACAACGCGATGACAGCACGCATCAAGCTGCTGGGCCGCATGGACGTGGTCGAAAAGCGCCGGCCGCAGGACGGCCGCATCAAGACCCGCAACCCGCGGGGTGACGAGATTGAAATGCGCTTGTCCACTCTGCCGACGGCCTTTGGCGAGAAAATGGTGATGCGAATTTTTGATCCGGACACCACCGTCAAGGACCTTGATGCGCTGGGCTTTTCGCAGCACGATGCGTCCCGCTGGGAGCAACTGGTCAAGCGGCCCTATGGCATCGTTCTGGTGACCGGGCCGACCGGTTCGGGCAAAACCACCACGCTGTATTCCACGCTCAAGCGCATTGCCACTGAAGAAGTCAACGTCAGCACGATTGAGGATCCGATCGAGATGATCGAGCCGGCGTTCAACCAGACCCAGGTGCAGGCGCATCTCGATTTTGATTTTCCGGAAGGACTGCGGGCCCTGATGCGGCAGGACCCGGACATCATCATGATCGGCGAAATCCGTGACCTGCAGACCGCCGAAATGGCGGTTCAGGCCGCGCTGACCGGGCACCTGGTGTTCAGTACCTTGCACACCAATGACGCGCCCTCGGCCGTCTCGCGCCTGATGGAGCTGGGCGTGCCCTCCTATCTGATCAATGCGACTTTGCTGGGCGTGCTGGCGCAGCGGCTGGTGCGCACCCTGTGCGCGCAATGCCGCGAGAAAGACGAGGGCAGTTCGCGTGAAGCGCTTGCCGAGGTGGTCAAACCCTGGCAGATCAACGGCGGCTACCAGCCCTACAAGCCGGTCGGCTGCGTCGATTGCCGCATGACCGGGTTTTTGGGCCGCATGGGGCTGTATGAGCTGCTGACCGTGACGGAGGCCTTCAAGGACAAGGTGACCAAAGAGCCCAGTATTGACGCGCTGCGGCGCCAGGCCGTGGCGGACGGCATGCGTCCGCTGCGGTTGGCCGGGGCACTGAAGGTGGCAGAAGGGGTGACCACCATCGAGGAAATTTTGGCAACCACCCCGCCCATGTCCTGAAAACCTGACAGATAGCCAGTTTTTGCAGCGGCCAGACCGGCATAAGTGAAAGCCACATACCGGACAAGGCTGATTGAATGCACAATCCACCGACTAAATCTTTATATTGAGGAGACAAACCGTGAATATCAAAAGTCAAAAAGACTTCTTTTCCGGACTTATGTTCATGATCGTGGGCGTGGCGTTTGCATGGGGTGCCAGCTCCTACAACGTCGGCACAGGCGCTCGCATGGGGCCGGGCTACTTTCCGCTGATGCTGGGTATTTTGTTGGCCATCATCGGCGCCGCAGTGACCTTCACGTCGCTGGTTGTCGAAACGGTAGGTGGCAACAAAATGGGAAAATGGGCCTGGAAGCCGCTGTTCTGCATCATCGCTGCCAACGTGGTGTTCGGCATATTGCTGGCGGGTCTGCCCGCCATCAAGCTGCCGGCCTTTGGCATGATTGTCGGGATTTACGCGCTTGTCTTTATCGCCAGCATCGCAGAGGCCGGATGGAAGTTCAAAACAACCTTCATTCTCGCCACCATTCTGGCGGTTGGCAGCTACCTGGCCTTTGTTGTGGCGCTGAAGCTGCAATTTCCGGTGTGGCCAGCCTTCATCACCGGTTAAGGAAAAAAAATGGATCTCATTTCAAATTTATCGCTTGGCTTTGGCGTGGCTTTCACGCCGATCAACCTGCTGTATGCGCTGGCGGGTTGTGTGCTGGGCACGCTGATCGGAGTGTTGCCCGGGGTCGGCCCGGTAGCCACCATCGCCATGCTGTTGCCGGCCACCTACGCCTTGCCGCCGGTGTCCGCGCTGATCATGCTGGCCGGTATCTATTACGGCGCCCAGTACGGCGGCTCGACCACCGCCATTTTGGTGAACCTGCCCGGCGAATCTTCCTCGGTGGTGACCTGTATCGACGGCTATCAGATGGCCAGAAAAGGGCGAGCGGGGCCGGCGCTGGCCGCTGCCGGCCTGTCCTCGTTTTTTGCGGGTTGCGTGGGCACCTTGATTTTGGCGGCCTTTGCTCCGCCGCTGACCGAGCTGGCTTTCAAGTTCGGCCCCGCCGAGTATTTTTCGCTGATGGTGCTGGGCCTGATTGGTGCCGTGGTGCTGGCATCCGGCTCGCTGCTCAAGGCCGTGGCCATGATTGTGCTGGGCCTGTTGCTCGGTCTGGTGGGCACCGACGTGAACTCGGGCGTGGCACGCTTTAGCTTCGATGTTCCCGAATTGACCGACGGCATTGGTTTTGTCGTGATTGCCATGGGTGTGTTCGGTTACGGCGAGATCATCAGCAACCTGGCGCAGCCCGAGCACGAGCGGGAGGTGTTTACCGCCAAGGTCTCGGGCCTGATGCCGACGAAAGAAGACTTCAAGAACATGGTGCCCGCCGTGCTGCGCGGTACCCTGCTGGGCTCGTCCCTGGGCATTTTGCCCGGCGGCGGTGCACTGCTGGCTGCTTTTGCCGCCTACGCACTGGAAAAGAAAATCAAGATGAAGCCGGGCGAAGTTCCCTTTGGCCAGGGCAACATCCGCGGTGTGGCCGGCCCCGAGTCGGCCAACAACGCCGGTGCGCAGACTTCCTTTATTCCGCTGCTCACATTGGGTATTCCACCGAACGCCGTGATGGCGCTGATGGTGGGCGCCATGACGATTCACAACATCCAGCCCGGGCCGCAGGTCATGACCAGCAACCCCGAACTGTTCTGGGGCCTCATTGCCTCGATGTGGATCGGCAACGCCATGCTGGTCATCTTGAACCTGCCGCTGATCGGCATGTGGATCAAGCTGCTGACCGTTCCTTACCGCTTCCTGTTTCCGGCGATTGTGCTGTTCTGCGCGATTGGTGTTTACTCGACCAACAACAACACCTGGGACATCTGGATGGTGGGTATCTTCGGCGTGATCGGCTACTCCTTCGTCAAGCTGGGGGCAGAGCCTGCGCCGCTGCTGCTCGGTTTTATCCTCGGGCCGATGATGGAAGAAAACCTGCGCCGGGCGCTGCTGCTCTCGCGCGGTGACTGGAGCGTGTTTGCGACGCGCCCCCTGTCGGCCGGTCTGCTGGGAGCTGGTTTGCTACTGCTAGTGATCGTGCTGTTGCCGGCGGTGAAGAATAAGCGTAAAGAGGCCTTTGTCGAGGAGTGATGCCTCGATGAAGGTGCCCCAACGGTGCCCTCAGGCGCCGTTCTTTTTGCCAAATGGAGTTTGTCAAATGGAGCTTCCGGCGGGTATTCAAGCCCGGGCCTTGGGTCAATTTTGCCGGGTCGGCGGCGCTGTCATCGCAGCGCCGCCAAAACCCAAAATCGTTCACAATCTCACGCATGCAAGGTAAACATATCCTCCTTACCGTGGCTGCGTTCACGGCGCTCTCAGCTTTGGCCCAAACCCCCTCGGCGGGCTCAGCACCGGGCTACCCGAACAAACCGATCCGCATGATCGTGCCGTTTCCGGCGGGCGGGGCGACTGACATCCTCGCGCGGGCGCTGTCGCAAAAGCTCGGCGAAAAAATCGGGCAGACCGTGGTGGTAGACAACCGGCCCGGCGCCGGCGGCACCATTGGCGCTGACGCCGCCGCCAAGGCCGCACCCGATGGCTATACGCTGCTGCTGGCCACCTCCAGCACCCACAGCATCGGCCCGGCCATCAATCCCAAAATCCCGTACAGCGTTGATGCGGATTTCACACCAATCGCCTATGTGGCCAGCTCACCCAACGTGGTGCTGGTGCCCAATTCGTCGCCGTCCCGAAGCATGCAGGAGTTCATCGCCTACGCGCGCAAAAATCCGGGCCGCCTCAACTACGCGTCCAGCGGCAACGGCACCATCGTTAACCTGACGACCGAGTATTTCAAAGCCGAATCAGGCACCTTCATCCTGCACATTCCCTACCGTGGCACCGCGCTGGCGATACCCGACCTGATCAGCGGAAAAGTTGACGTCCTGTTTGACTCGCTGGTCACCGGCATGCCGCATGTCCGCGATGGCAAACTGCGCGCGCTCGGCGTGACCAGCCTGAAACGCACGGCGCTGGCACCTGACCTGCCGGCAGTGGCCGAGGTGCTGCCGGGTTTTGAATCGGTGACCTGGTTCGGGGTCTACGGGCCCAAAGGCATGAGCGCCGACCTGGCAGCCAGGGTGAACCAGGCGGTCAATGCAGCCCTCGCCGACGCCGATGTGAAGGAGCGTTTTGCCAGGCTGGGCGCCGACCCCACTGGCGGTACGCCGCAGGCCTTTGCCGCCATGGTCAAGGCCGACCACACCAAGTGGAAAAAAATCATCACCGAGCGCAAGATCACTGCAGAGTAACTGTGCCTGCGCCGCAGCTGGCTCGCCGACCCGGCTGGCCGCGGTGTCTTCTTTCACGAACAAACGTATGAACTTCAATTACACCAACCCCTACACCTCGACCCGCCTTCCGCTGTTTGCACGCAATGTGGTGTCTACCTCGCACCCGCTGGCGGCCCAGGCCGGCCTGCGCATGATGCTCAAAGGGGGCAACGCGGTCGATGGGGCGATAGCGGCGGCCGCCGCCATGACCATCTGCGAGCCGGTCAGCAACGGCCTGGGCAGTGATGCCTTTTGCATCCTCTGGGACGGCAAAGAGCTGCACGGGCTGAATGCATCGGGCCGGGCGCCCCAGAGCTGGACGCCCGAGTACTTCAAGCGCAAATATGGCACAGACGCGCAGACGCCGCCCAAGCGCGGCTTCGATTCCGTCAGCGTGCCCGGTGCGGTGGCCAGCTGGGTTGCGATGAGTGAGCGTTTTGGCAAGCTGCCCTTTGCCGACCTGATGGAGCCGGCCACTGAAATTGCCGAGCGCGGCTACCTGCTGCCGACCGTGGTGCAGCAGAAGTGGGCGGCCGCTACGGAAGAGATGAAGTCGCAGCCTGGCTTCGCCCAGTCCTTCCTGCCCTGGGGCCGGGCGCCGAATGTCGGCGAGCTGTTCCAGTTCAAGGCTGCAGCCAAAGCCCTGCGGGCCATCGCGGCCAGCAAAGGAAAGGCTTACTACGGCGGCGAAATCGCCCAGGCGATTGAAAAATTTTCTGCCCACAACGGCGGCAGCATCACGGCCAAAGATTTCGAGAGCTACCAGCCGGAGTGGGTCAAACCGATTGGCAAGGACTACCGCGGCTACACCCTGCATGAAATCCCGCCGAACGGCCAAGGCATTGCCGCGCTGATTGCGCTGGGCATTCTTGACAAGTTTGACGTGGCCGGCCTGCCGGTCGACGGCGTGGATTCGCAGCACCTGCAGATCGAGGCGATGAAGCTGGCTTTTGCCGATGTCTACAAATATGTGGCTGAGCCCTCGTGCATGGAGGTCAGCGTCGAACAAATGCTTGATGACTCCTACCTCGCGTCGCGAGCCAAACTCATTGACATGACAAAGGCCCAGGACTTTGGCGCGGGCAATCCGGTCAAGGGCGGCACGATTTACCTGTCGGCGGCAGACGAAAACGGCATGATGGTCAGCTTCATCCAAAGCAACTACATGGGCTTTGGCTCGGGCTGTGTCGAGCCGACTTTTGGCGTGAGCCTGCAAAACCGCGGCCATGCCTTCAGCCTGCAAGCGGGCGCCAACCAGGTGGCACCGGGCAAGCGGCCCTTCCACACCATCATCCCGGCATTCCTGACAAAGGATGGCCAGGCGGTGATGTCGTATGGGGTCATGGGCGCCAACATGCAGCCGCAGGGCCACCTGCAGACGCTGGTGCGCATGCTGGATTATGGGCAGAACCCGCAAGCCGCCTGTGACGCACCGCGCTGGCGTTACAACGAGGGTCTTGAGATCAACGTCGAGGCGGCCATGAACCAGCAGACCGTGCAGGGCCTGGCCGAGCGGGGCCACCGCATGGAAGTGATCAACGACTCCTACCAGGACTTTGGCGCGGGCCAGTTCATCTGGCGCGCGGGCGACCCCCACGTGGAAGGCTACGTGGCGGCAAGCGATGCGCGGCGCGACGGGCAGGCCGCCGGGTTCTAAAGTACATCTTGAGCGAAACGCCAGAGCAAAATAGCCTTCCATCCCAAGAACCACGGGTGCAAGTAGCTACTAAAAGCATAGCGACTGGGCTGTTGCTGGCAGTTTTCGGCGCCGTCTTCTTCAGCGGCAAGGCGATCATCGTCATGCTGGCCTACCGTAACGGAGTCGATGCCTTCACGCTCATCATGTACCGCATGCTGTTTGCGCTGCCGATTTTTGCGCTAATGGCCTGGTGGAGCAGCCGCGGCAAAGCCGCGCTGACACGCCGGGACTGGCTGGGGGTGTTGTGGCTGGGCTTCACCGGTTACTACCTGGCAAGTTTTCTCGATTTTGCGGGGCTGGCCTACATCACTGCTTCGCTGGAGCGGCTCATTCTTTACCTCAACCCGACGCTGGTTTTGCTGCTGGGGCTGGTGCTGTACCGCAGGCGCGTCACTGCGCTGCAACTCATCGGCATGGCCATCAGCTACGGCGGTGTGGTGCTGGTGTTTGGCCAGGAGATCAGCCTGCTGGGCCCTGATGCGGCCTGGGGCGCTCTGCTGGTTTTTTTGAGTGCCATCAGCTACGCGCTGTACCTGGTCTACAGCGGCGAGATCGTGCAGCGCCTGGGCGCACTGCGGCTGGTGGGTCTGGCCAGCACCGTCGCCTGCCTGCTTTGCATCCTGCAGTTTTTGGTGCTGAGGCCCCTGAGCGCCGCCGATGTGGCACCCGAGGTGATCTGGCTGTCGCTTCTCAATGCCACGCTGTGCACGGTCGCCCCGGTACTGATGGTCATGATGGCCATCGAGCGCATAGGCGCCAGCATGGCCGCGCAGACCGGCATGGTCGGCCCGATGTCTACCATTTTGATGGGCGTGCTGATTCTGGGTGAGCCCTTTACCGCCTGGGTGGCGGCGGGTACGGTGCTGGTGATCGCTGGAATCTTTGTGTTTACCCGTTCTGGTAAATAGCCCCCGTGCTTTTCACGGGTGTTCTACACGCTCCATGGCTTGTGACGCCGGACTTGCTCCGGCATCCATGCCCCTCGCCACTCCAGTCGTGAAGCCGGAGCCATGGATTGCATGTTAAGCCCTCAATGACAAGTCAAGGTTTTTGCGGCCCTACTTTTTAGCCGGCGCACCTGCGGGTGCCGTTCTGGCGCTGCCGGAGGCTTCACCAGGCGCTTCGCAATTCGGCCGGTCGCTTGAGCTGCCGCGTTCGCAATGCGCAAGGGCCAGGGTGCTGACGGGCAGCAGGGCGCAAGAGCCCAGCCAGTGAACGCGATTGAATTTTCTCAGTATCATGGCCCACTAACTTTCAGGAAGAAGCGGAATCATTATGGACTTAGGTATCGCAGGCAAATGGGCTTTGGTGTGCGGCGCGAGCAAAGGGCTGGGTCTGGGCTGCGCCCAGGCGCTGGTGCGAGAAGGCGTTCATGTGTTGATTGTCGCGCGGGGCGCCGAAGTGCTGGAAGCGGCGGCTGCTAAATTAGTAGCTGATAGCGCGCGACCGGCGGGAGCTAGCGTTCAGTTTGTCGCTGCCGACATCACTACCGTCGAAGGCCGCGCAGCGGTCTTTTTGGTGCGCAAGGACTTCGACATTGTGGTCACCAACGCCGGCGGCCCGCCGCCGGGCGACTTCCGCGACTGGGACCGCGAAGCCTGGATCAAAGCGCTTGATGCCAACATGCTGACACCCATCGAGCTGATCAAGGCCACGGTGGACGGCATGGCCGCACGCGGTTTTGGCCGAATCATCAACATCACCTCCAGCTCGGTCAAGGCGCCAATAGACATTCTCGGCCTGTCCAACGGCGCCCGCAGCGGCCTGACCGGTTTTGTTGCGGGCGTGGCGCGTACCAAACTCGCGGGCCAGGGCGTCACCATCAACAACCTGCTGCCCGGTGCCTTCGACACCGACCGCCTGCGCGGCACCCTGCAGGGCGCGGCAACAAAGACCGGCCAGCCGCTGGACGCCGTGATGGACGCGCGCCGTAAAAATATACCGGCGCAACGCTTTGGCAAGCCTGAAGAGTTTGGCGCGATTTGCGCGTTTTTATGCAGCGTGCACGCAGCCTACATGACGGGCCAGAACGTCCTGGCCGATGGCGGCGCTTACCCAGGCAGCTTCTGATTCCCCATCGCATCAACGCCCCGTCATGGCCCGTTGGCGGCGAGAACTGCCGCTCACGCGGCTACGTTTTTGTTGCGTGGCTGGCCTGCCCTTTCGTCGCTTCATGTTGTAGCTCACACACAGAATTCCTGACGGGCTCCCGTTTCATCCACCGGCTTCAATGAAGACGCTCGCGCTGTCCGTGAAACGGGTCAAGACGAACTTCAGCACTTATTCAAGTCACTGGGTGGGGGTGCCATCCGTTTCGGGGGGCAATAGCTCGCTGATCTCACTTTGCGCCGACTCCACGACGAAGTTGGCATCCGGGTTGTAGATCGGGGGCAGGTAGCTGAAGGGGTCATCCTTGATTTGGGTCGAGCTCGACAAAAACGGCTGATCGGGGAGGGCAGGTAGCTCGGGCGCTGCCGCTGGATGGCCGGATACAGGCGCAGGTCTGGACCCATGCTTCAACGCAACGGAAGTGTCGGGCGCCGGCACAGGTGGATGCTGCGGCTGTGTCGAGATAACGGGCTTGTAGAGCTTCATGGTTATGTCTCCTCTGGAAACGGGTCGGCGCCCGACCCCACACTGGCAGGAATTCATCGTGGGCCCTGCATACAGTTCAATACAAATGTCATCAACTACTGCAACTTTTCTGGCCCTGAGAAGTTATATCTTGTTACTGGCGTGCTGAAAATCCATTAAACAGGGGAGCTGTCCACCCGGGACCGCGAGCCCTTGGCGGGCTATATTACGACCCCGTCAAGGCGCCTCCCAGCGCAAGCCCTCTATTTCTACGGCATCGGCGAAACACAAAAAGACAATTCTCCAGTAAGCAAATATTTGTCTCAAATTGTATCTTTTGTATCTTTGCGTAATATTTCAGGAGTTTTCGCAAACCCGGGATAAGGAAACCGCAGAAGCTTGACCGGATTACTGGACCCCGGATCAAGTCCGGGGCAGGCCCGATCCGGGATCCATGGATTGCGGGTCAGGCCCCCAATGACAAGTCAACGTTCTGTCATTGACGCTCAGGGCAAACGGCTTAACTGGCCCCTATTGGCCCTAGTACTGCAACCCGAAAATATCGAAACATGAAAGCGCGTCTTCGCACCCCCGGCGGCGTTGCAACCCTTGCGAAGGCGGCCAGCCTTCGCTGCGGCTTGCGCCTTGCCCTGGGCACGAAGCCATCACTTTCATTATGTTTCGCTACTTCCGGGTTGCAGTACTAGCGCAAATTAGCGCAAATCCAAAGTGAACGGAAACTCCCGGCTTGGCTGGGCCGGCTGCACCTGGATCTTGCCGGGGCTGTGGCCCATCTGGAAAAATCGCGTCAGGCGCCGGCTTTCGGCTTCGTAGGAGTTCACGGGCAGGGTGTCATAGCTGAGCCCGCCCGGGTGGGCGACATGGTACTGGCAGCCGCCCAGCGAGCGCTCCATCCAGGTGTCCACGATGTCAAAGGTCAGCGGGACATGCACGCCAATCGACGGATGCAATGCCGAGGGCGGGTTCCAGGCCTTGTAACGCACGCCCGCTACGTACTCGCCCACCGTGCCGGTGCCTTGCAGCGGCAGGACCCGGCCATTGGCGGTGACCACATAACGGTTGTCATTAAGCCCCGTCACATGCACCTCGACCCGTTCCAATGAGGAGTCCACGTAACGCACGGTGCCGCCGGCCGAACCCTCTTCGCCCATGACATGCCAGGGCTCCAGTGCGCTGCGCAGCGTCAGCTCAATGGTGTTTGTTTTTACCTGCCCGATCAGCGGAAAGCGGAACTCAAAATGCGGCTCAAACCACGCCATCTGAAAGGCATAACCGGCCTGGTTGAGTTCGCTCAGCACATCGGCAAAATCCATGCGGACAAAGCTGGGCAACAAAAAACGGTCATGCAGCTCGGTACCCCAGCGCGTCATTCGTCCCTGGTAGGGCTGGTTCCAGAAACGCGCCACCAGGGCCCGCAGCAGCAGTTGCTGGGCAATGCTCATGCGCGCATGGGGCGGCATTTCGAAGGCACGCAATTCCAGCAGCCCGAGCCGGCCGGTGGCCGAGTCGGGCGAATACATCTTGTCGATGCAGAACTCGCTGCGGTGCGTGTTGCCGGTGACATCCACCAGAATGTTGCGCAAGGTGCGGTCCACAATCCAGGGCGGCATCTTTTCGCCATACTTTTCCCGATTGGCGGCAATCTCG
>JBKJZS010000184.1:0-3477 GCA_046714915.1 Polaromonas sp.
CCTGCGGCGGTTCGCTGCCCCTTTTCACGACGAGCAGGGGCTGTGCTGGCTCGGGGCGACCCTGCGCTGGAATTCTCTAAGCCCCACGCTTGTCACTTCGTGTACTTCGCCGCCCCCGAGGGGGCTGTGCTTGCTCGGGGCGACCCTGCGCTGCGCACGCTATGTTTTTTATAGCTATCTGCGCTTAATCGCCAAGGGCGACAGCCTGATCTTTACTTAAGGCAACGCTGATTAAGTCCACGGCTGAGTAGGCTGAAGCGTTACATGAGAATGAACCAACAGACCCTTGCCATGGCCGCTGACCAATCAGGATACGAGCAGTACCGCAAGCCGACGAGGCGAGAGGAGTTTCTGACGACCATGGAGGCCATCGTGCCGTGGGCGGCGCTGTGCGAAGTCATCGAGCCGCACTATCCCAAGGCCGGTAACGGCCGCCCGCCCATTGGCCTGGAACGCATGCTGCGCATCCACTTCATCCAGCACTGGTTCAACCTGGCCGACCTGGCCTGCGAAGAGGCGCTGTACGACAGCGCCAGCCTGCGCCGTTTCGTGGGCATCGATCTGGGCCGCGAGCCGGTGCCAGATGCCACCACGCTGCTGAAGTTTCGCCGCCTGCTCAATGACAACAAGCTCGGTGAGGCGCTGTTCGCCCAAGTGGGGCGGCAGCTGCAAGCGCGAGGCTTCAAGCTCAACACCGGCACCATCGTGGATGCCACCATCATCGGCGCGCCGAGCTCCACCAAGAACGCGGACAAGGCACGCGACCCCGAGATGCATCAAACCCGCAAGGGCCAGCAATGGTATTTCGGCATGAAGCTGCACATCGGGGTGGACAGCCAAAGCGGCCTGACGCACAGCGCCGTGGTGACGGCGGCCAATGTGCATGACAAACACCCTCTGCCCGATCTGCTGCATGGCAGCGAGCAGCGCGTATATGGTGACTCAGCCTATGCCAGCCAGAAGAGTCTGATTCGCAGCAAGGCAGCCAAGGCCAAAGACTTCACCAACCAGCGCAGCCGACGTAATGGCATCGTCAATGAAGAAACCCGAAGCAAGAACCGCAACAAGTCTCGCATTCGGGCGCGCGTGGAGCATGTGTTCGGCGTGATAAAACGCCTGTGGGGATTTGGCAAGGTGCGCTACCGCGGGCTGAAAAAGAATGCCACGCGTGCGTTCACGGCCTTGGCGCTGGCCAACATCTACCTCAGCCGAGAACGGCTGATGGTACAGGTGCGTCCGTGAGGGCGCAATGCGGGCCAAAAGGCCCCAAGAATAGGCCCCACGGGCCACAAAATGGGGCAATTGACGCTCCGTTTTCAAGAAATCGCACTGTCATCAGCCTTGGCCGACGTTTTGACGGTACTTGTTCAGCGTAGCCCTAAGGAAGCCAACCAAATATGAAGCATGAAAATTGAAATCGACACCGAATAAAACCGCCCGCTAACCGGCATGCTTATTTGATTTTCAGCGAAACCAGACTGCGTTGACTGGACACTACTTAGGAGAGGATAGAAATGAAGGATGCAAATGAGCTCACCCATGTCAAGGGCCTGATTCCGGCCGCCGGACAAGGGACGCGCGCACGGCCTTTCACGAACGATGTGCCCAAGCCCGGACGTGAATGTGCGATGCCACCCCTGATCTTGATTCAGCCCGTGGTTCTATCGGGTGGCTCCGGCACCCGCCTGTGGCCACTGTCACGCGAAAATTACCCCAAGCAGTTGCTGCCCCTGATGGGTGATGACTCCCTGCTGCAAGCCACGGTTCGGCGGGTGGACGGTATTGCCGGCGCCGAACTGGCGCCGCCGATGGTGGTATGCAACGAGGAATACCGCTTTGTCATCGCCGAGCAACTGCGCCTGCTGGACAAGTCCGGCACCATCATCCTCGAGCCCTTTGGAAGAAATACGGCTCCAGCCCTTACGCTGTCTTCGCTAGAAGCTACTAAAACAGGAGCAGATCCAGTGCTACTGGTGATGCCAGCTGACCACGTTATCGCCGACACGGCGGCCTTCCAGCGCGTTGTCAGCCAGGGCGCTTTGCTGGCGGCCGACGGCGCCGTGGTCACTTTTGGCATCACGCCTGATGCACCGGAAACCGGCTACGGCTACATCCAGTCGGGCGTGACCTACAACGGGCCAGCTGGCCAGACGGACGCTTCGACCGCCAGATTGATTGCCCGGTTTGTCGAGAAACCAGATTTATTGACGGCACAGGCCTATCTGAATGAAGGCACTTATCTTTGGAATAGCGGCCTGTTCATGATGCGCGCCTCGATCTGGTTGGCGGCCATAAGCGCCTGTCGGCCTGACATTTTTTTTGCTTGCCAGGCCGCCTGGGACCAAGGCTCAACCGATGGCGAGTTTGTGCGGGTGGACAAACAGGCCTTTGCCGGCTGCCCCAGTGACTCGATCGATTACGCCGTCATGGAGCACATTGCCGCAGTGACAGGGGAGCGCGACTCGGATGCACCTGCACTCCCGCCTGGTGTGATCATTCCACTCAACGCAGGCTGGTCGGACGTCGGTGCGTGGGATGCGCTGTGGAAGGTGCTAGCGAAAGACGTTGACGGCAACGTTTCTCAGGGCGACGTGCTACTGCAGGGCTGCCGTAACACCCTGGCGCTTTCGGCAGGCCGACTGGTGGCCTGCGTGGGCGTGAACGACTTGATGGTGGTCGAAACCGCAGATGCCATTTTGGTGGCGCACAAGGACAAGACTCAGGACGTCAGAATAATTGTCGACAACTTGAAGCGTCAGTGCCGCTCTGAAGGCATCGTCCATCGTAAGGTGTTTCGCCCCTGGGGTTCGTACGACAGCGTGGATGCGGGTGAGCGCTTTCAGGTCAAGCGCATTGTGGTCAAACCCGGTGGCACGCTGTCGCTGCAAATGCACCATCACCGAGCCGAGCACTGGATTGTGGTGCGCGGCACAGCCAAAGTAACGCGGGGTGACGACACGTTTCTATTATCCGAGAATGAGTCCACCTTTATCCCCCTGGGCACAACCCACCGCCTCGAAAACCCTGGCCGCGTGCCGCTGGAGATGATTGAGGTTCAATCCGGCGCCTATCTGGGTGAAGACGATATTGTCAGGTTTGACGATGTGTATGGTCGATAGGGCCTGAGAGGGTGTCCCGGATTTTGTGTAAACGGCGGGTAAGTTAAACGAGCGGCATGCGCTCGTCGAACTGAATGGTAAATCGATTCAAGGCCGCCTTCCAGTCCCGTATCGGCATGGTCCATTTCCGGCTGATGTTGTTCAGTGCCAGATAGAACAATTTGAAGACGGCTTCATCGGTGGGAAACGAGCCTCGGGTCTTGGTGATTTTCCTCAGACTCATGTTCCCCAATTCAATGGCATTGGTCGTGTAAATCACTTTACGGATGTCTGGTGGGTAATCAAAGAACGGGCTCAAGCGCGCCCAGTTGCGCCGCCAGGACTGACCAATCGGGGCGAATTGGGCATCCCACTTGGA
>JBKJZS010000185.1:0-5036 GCA_046714915.1 Polaromonas sp.
CACCGTCGCACCAGAAATTTCGCTGGCGAAGATCCGCAAAGACGCGCCGTTTGACAAGGTCTGCTACATCGGCTGCGGCGTGACCACCGGCATCGGTGCGGTACTGTTCACGGCCAAGGTGGAGGCCGGCGCCAACGTGGTGGTGTTTGGCCTGGGCGGCATCGGTCTCAACGTGATCCAGGGGGCGAAGATTGTGGGCGCCGACAAAATCATCGGCGTGGATTTGAACCCTGAACGCGAAGCGATGGCGCGCAAATTCGGCATGACGCACTTCATCAACCCCAAGACCACAGAGAACGTGGTCGATGCCATCGTGCAACTCACCGACGGCGGCGCCGACTACAGCTTTGAATGCATTGGCAACACGAAAGTGATGCGGCAAGCGCTGGAATGCACGCACAAGGGCTGGGGCCGCAGCATCATCATCGGCGTCGCCGAAGCCGGCGCCGAAATCAGCACCCGCCCCTTCCAGCTCGTCACGGGCCGCAAGTGGGAAGGCTCGGCTTTTGGTGGCGCGCGCGGTCGCACCGATGTGCCGAAAATCGTCGATTGGTACATGGAAGGCAAGATCAACATTGACGATCTCATCACCCACACCATGCCGCTGGAAGACATCAACAAGGGATTCGAGTTGATGAAGCGCGGCGAATCGATTCGCGGCGTAGTGCTGTACTGACACGGATAAGACGACCATGAATATTCTCCAACCGTTTCGCCTTGTCACTGCAGGCGTGCTTGAGGTGGCGCTGTATGAGGCCGGCCCTGTCGATGGCCCGCCGGTGTTTCTGATGCACGGCTTTCCGTACGACATCCATAGCTACGCCGAGGTGGCGCCGCTGCTGGCAGCGCAAGGTTGCCGGGTCTATGTGCCCTACCTGCGTGGCTATGGTGCCACGCGGTTTCTGAGCGACGCCACGCCGCGCTCAGGCGAACAGGCAGCGCTCGGCGCTGACCTCCTGGCACTGCTCGATGCACTGTCGATTCCGACTGCCGTGCTGGCGGGCTACGACTGGGGTGGCCGCGCGGCCTGCGTGGTGGCGGCGCTTTGGCCCGAGCGCTGCGCCGGCCTGGTCTCGTTGAACAGCTACAACATCCAGAATATTGCAAATGCGATGGTGCCGGACACCCCCGAGAACGAGCACAGCCTCTGGTACCAATACTACTTTCACAATGCGCGGGGTCGCGCCGGGCTTTCAGCCGACCGACGTGCAGTGTGCCGTCTGCTCTGGAAATTGTGGTCGCCCACCTGGGTTTTCGACGCGGCCACTTTTGAGCGCAGTGCTGCCGCCTTTGACAACCCGGACTTTGTGGATGTTGTCATTCACTCTTATCGGCATCGCTTCGGTCTGGTGGCTGGTGATGCGGCGCTGGCCGACATCGAGCGACGCCTGGCAGCACAGCCGCCCATCACGGTCCCCAGCATCACTTTTGATGGCGCCGACGACGGCGTGCGCCCCGCCGCCCCTGCCGAACAGCACGCGCGCTACTTCACCGGCCCGCGCTCGCACCGGGTCGTGCCCGGCGTTGGCCACAACCAGCCGCAAGAAGTGCCGCAGGTGTTTGCCAACGCCGTGCTTGAACTGGTGCAACGGCGCCTGGGCACCTGAACAAATCCATGACCACTGCTCCCGAACTTCTCAGCGAGCACGCCTGCTTTGGCGGCACGCAGCGCTTTTACCAGCACGACTCGCGCGAGATCGGTCTGCCCATGCGTTTTTCGGTGTACCTGCCACCGGCCGCGCTTGCCGCGCAGGCGGGCGGCAAGGTGCCTGCGCTGCTGTATCTGGCGGGGCTGACCTGCAACGAAGAAACCTTTATGGCTAAAGCCGGCGCCCAGCGTCTGGCGGCCGAGCGCGGTATCGCCCTGATCGCCCCCGACACCAGCCCGCGCGACGCCCAGGTGCCGGGTGAGGCCGACAGCTGGGACCTGGGTGTGGGTGCCGGCTTTTACCTTGACGCCACCCAGGCGCCCTGGTCCAAACACTACCGCATGGAAAGCTACATCACTGGGGAATTGCTGGCGCTGATGAGCGAGCACCTGCCAGTGGACGCGGGGCGCATTGGCATCTTCGGCCATTCAATGGGCGGGCACGGCGCCCTGATGCTGGCGCTCAGGCACCCCGGCCTCTTCAAGTCGGTCTCCGCCTTCGCACCCATCTGCGCGCCTGCGCAATGCCCCTGGGGTCAAAAAGCCTTCAGCGCTTACCTGGGTCCGGAGCCGGCCGCGTGGGCCCGGCATGATGCCAGCGACTTGATCGCACGCTGCCAGGCCGCGCCCTACCCCGGAGGCATACTGATCGACCAGGGGCTGGCCGACAAGTTTTTGCAAGTGCAACTGCACCCGCATCTGTTCGAAGCCGCCTGTGCGGGAATCAACCAGCCTTTGAGCTTGCGCCGGCATGCGGGCTACGACCATGGCTACTACTTCATTGCGACGCTGATGGCGGACCATATCGCACACCACACGCGACTGCTCCAGCTTTAAGCCCTGTTGGCTCATGGCCTGTTCATTCTGACTGGCGTCAGGGTAGGTTCGAAGTACGGCAGCGGTGCGTTTCAGGACTGGCTAAAACAGGCTCGCCTGACCTGGCGCAGGGGACGGTCGAAACTGGTTCAGGTCCAGCTCGACGCGCTGGCGGTTAAAGCCCAGGCGATGGCAGGTTTTTTCAAAACGCTGGCGAATCAGGTCCGCCCAGAGGCCTTCGCCCTTCATGCGCGTGGCAAAGTTACTGTCGTAGTCATTGCCGCCGCGCATCTCGTGAATGCGCGCCATGATGCGTGATGCGCGCTGCGGATAATGCAGCTCCAGCCATTGCTTGAAGATCGGTGCCACTTCCCAGGGCAGGCGAATCACCGTGTAAAACGCCGATCGCGCACCGGCCTCCCAGGCGGCTTGCAACACCTGCTCCATGTCATCATTCACAAACGGGATCTGCGGCGCGACACTGACGCCAACGGGAATGCCCTGGGCCGCCAAGGTCGCGATGGTACGCAGGCGCCGGTGCGGCGCCGCGGCGCGCGGCTCCAGCTTGCGCGCCAGTTCGCCATCGAGCGTGGTGATGGTCACATACACAGCGGCCAGCTTGTTGGCCGCCATGGGCGCAATCAAATCGAGGTCGCGCTCCACGCCGCTGGATTTGGTGACCAGTGAAAACGGATGCCGCACCTGCTGCAGCACCTCGATCACGCCGCGCGTGAGCCGCAGCTCGCGCTCTGCGGGCTGGTAGCAGTCGGTGGCCGAGCCGATGTTGAGCAGCTTGGGCACATAGCTGCGTTTGCCCAGGTCGATGCGCAGCACCTCGGCAATGTTGCGCTTGGCAATGATTTTGGTTTCAAAGTCCAGCCCGGGCGACAGGTTCAGGTAGCTGTGCGTCGGCCGCGCGTAGCAATACACGCAGCCATGTTCACAGCCCCGGTAGGGATTGAGGCTGTAGTCAAAAAAGATGTCGGGCGAGTCATTGCGCACAATTGCGCTGCGGGCATCTTCAAACAAAATTTCGGTGTCCAGCCGCCGGGCATCCTCGCCCGCAGCTTCTTCCAGCGTGCCCCAGCCATCGTCAAACGCATCGCGCACGTCACGCTCGAAGCGGTGTGCGATGCGCGTGGCGGTGCCGCGCCCCTTGATGGCGTGGATGGGAATGGCGATGTCACTCACTTGTCGGCACCACCCTCAGGCCGGATCCGGAGGATTTGCAATAACTGGACATAAATACAGTATCTTCGAAAGAGCCTTGAGATTCAAGGGCCGGCCAATGGGTGACAAGCTCACACAAGACCACGACACGGGAGCCGCGCTGGAAGAAGGCGATCCGGCACTGGTCAACTCAGCGCTTGGGGACATCGCCCATGCGCCAAGCAGGACGCACGTCGCACGAAACCGGTTTGGGCCGCGATTCCTTGGTCGAGTTTCATCATCGGCCTGGTTTCTGCATTGTTCGGGTGGATAGTGGGGCAGATAATGTCAGATGACAACAAACGAGAGTTTGTTGCGCCTCAACGAAAGGAGAACGGTATGCAAACGCTATCGCAAGTCTTGTTCTGGGTTGGGTTGCTTTCGATCCCGCTGTCGTGGCTGCTGTGGTTTTTCGGGCCGCAATTCGAGGTCGGGCGGCATGTCCTCAGCAAGATCACTGATCCCGCGCTGAAGGTGGCGCTGCAGGAAGCTCACGCGGAACGCTGGGGAATCTTCGTCGGACTTTGGCCGGCAACGCTTTTCGTACTCAGCTTTATCCTCGAGAAGAGAATTTGACGTCCGCGCCGGCGCGGCGCCGAGTGAGTTCCGCGGGCGTGACCCGTATCGCCGAAGGCGTGCACCCGTCGGTGGGGAACACCATGGGCGCGCCTGGCGGCAAAGCGCCGGGACAAGCCCGCACGCCTGACCCGCCGGCAAGAGGATTGCGTACCATGTACGGATGATGCCGGCCTCCATGTTCGCGATGACCGCCGACCCCGCCGGGCGGCGGCTGCTGTCCGCGCGCAAGCCTGTTCCGCAAGCCGGCGACCGCGACCTGGTGGTCCGCGTGCTCGCTTGCGGCGTCTGCCGCACCGACCTGCACATCATCGACGGCGACTTGCCGCCACGGCGACCGGGCGTGGTGCCGGGGCATGAAGTGGTCGGTCAGGTCGTGGCCCTCGGCGCGAAGGCAACGCGTTTTGCCATCGGGCAGCGCGTGGGCATCCCCTGGCTTGGCCAAACCTGCGGTTGCTGTGCGTTCTGCGCCACGGACCGCGAAAACCTTTGCGACCGGCCGGTGTTCACCGGCTATGACCGCGACGGCGGCTTCGCCGAGTACGCGGCTGCCGATGAACGCTTTTGCTTCACCCTGCCCGAGCGCTACGACGACGCCCATGCCGCGCCGCTGCTGTGCGCCGGCCTGATCGGCTTTCGCGCCTGGCGCCTGGCCGGCGCGGCCGAGCCACGCCGCCTGGGACTGTACGGCTTCGGCGCCGCGGCTCACATCATCTGCCAGGTCGCGGTGGCGCAGGGGCAGGAGGTGTTTGCCTTCACCCGCGCCGGTGACCAGCCTGGACAGGAC
>JBKJZS010000186.1:0-4104 GCA_046714915.1 Polaromonas sp.
AGGCTGGCGAGGCATGGACAGCCGAAAAGGAACGCGACAAGGCCCGCACGGACTAGACAAGCATTCATAGATGAAATCCTGAAGGTTGGTTATTTTGGAAATACGCTCCTCGGTACGCTCGCAACTCTTTTTTCAACAAACAGTCGGAGAATCACGGAGGAGATGGCTGGCATCGTAGCGTGTCTGCACGCCCTGCGCAATTGGCCTGTGGCCGACGTCCGACACACCTGCAGTGGCCTTAAGGGTTCGGGCCTGTCCACGTCACAAGGAGGTTGTGCGGTGTGCAAGCTTTTTTGTGGATTGAGCTTGGGCGCGATTTCCGGCTACCCATGTAGCGCCTATGCCGTCAGTCGCTCGGGCTGGTGTCACGCTGTGGGGGCGGGGCAGGGATCATAAGAGGCGCGGTCGCCACGCCACCGCTACACGCATTACACGCATTACATATTGCGCCGGTATTGCCCGCCGACTTCGAACAGCGCGTTGGTGATCTGGCCCAGTGAGCAGACGCGAACTGCGTCCATCAGCACTTCAAACACATTGGCGTTCTCGATCACAGCCTGCTGCAGGCGCTTGAGCATCGCGGGCGACTCTTTGGCGTGGCGCTGGTGGAAGTCTTGCAGGCGTTTGAGCTGGCTCTGTTTTTCTTCATCGGTAGAGCGGGCCAGTTCCAGCTTGTCCTGTACCGCATCGCCATGCGGATTGCGGAAGGTGTTGACGCCAATGATGGGCAGCTCGCCCGTGTGTTTGAGCATTTCGTAATGCATGGACTCGTCCTGGATGCGGCCGCGCTGGTAACCGGTCTCCATCGCGCCCAGCACGCCGCCGCGCTCGGCGATGCGCTCAAACTCGGCCAGAACGGCTTCTTCCAGCAGTTCGGTCAGCTCTTCGATGATGAAAGCTCCCTGCGAGGGGTTTTCGTTTTTGGCCAGTCCCCACTCGCGGTTGATGATGAGCTGGATCGCCATCGCGCGGCGCACCGACTCTTCGGTGGGCGTGGTGATGGCTTCGTCAAACGCGTTGGTGTGCAGGCTGTTGCAGTTGTCGTAAATCGCAATCAGTGCCTGCAGGGTGGTGCGGATGTCGTTGAACTGGATCTCCTGCGCATGCAGGCTGCGGCCACTGGTCTGGATGTGGTACTTGAGTTTTTGGCTGCGCTCATTGGCGCCGTATTTTTCTTTCATCGCCACGGCCCAGATGCGGCGTGCCACGCGGCCCATCACCGTGTATTCCGGGTCCATGCCGTTGCTGAAGAAAAAGCTCAGGTTGGGCGCGAAGTCGTCAATGTGCATGCCGCGCGCCAGATAGGCTTCGACAAAGGTGAAGCCGTTGGACAGCGTGAAGGCGAGTTGCGAAATCGGGTTGGCGCCGGCTTCGGCAATGTGGTAGCCGCTGATGGAGACGCTGTAGAAATTGCGCACGCGGTTGTGCACAAAATACTCGGCGATGTCGCCCATCACCTTCAGGCTGAACTCGGTCGAGAAGATGCAGGTGTTCTGGCCCTGGTCTTCTTTCAAAATATCGGCTTGCACGGTGCCGCGCACGTTTTCCTGCACCCATACCCGAATTTTTTCGGTTTCGGTGGCGGTCGGTTCGCGGCCGTTGTCCAGCTTGAACTTTGCGAGGTTCTGGTCGATGGCGGTATTCATGAACATCGCCAGGATGGTGGGGGCCGGGCCGTTGATGGTCATGCTCACCGACGTGCTGGGACTGCACAAATCAAAGCCGTCGTAGAGCACCTTCATGTCGTCCAGCGTGGCAATGCTGACGCCCGAGTTGCCGACCTTGCCGTAAATGTCGGGCCGCACATGCGGGTCATTGCCGTAGAGCGTGACTGAATCGAATGCCGTGGACAAACGCTTGGCGGCCATGCCTTCGCTCAGCAATTTAAAGCGCGTGTTGGTGCGGAAGGGGTCGCCTTCACCGGCAAACATCCGCGTCGGATCTTCGCCCTCGCGCTTGAAGGCAAAGGTGCCGGCCGTGTAAGGATAGCTGCCGGGCGCATTGTCCAGCATCAGCCACTTGAGAATTTCGCCGTGGTCTTCGTACTGCGGCAACGCCACTTTCCGGATGGTGGTTCCAGAGAGGGACTTGCTGGTCAGCGCAGTACGGATTTCCTTGTCGCGGATTTTCACCACGTATTCGTCGCCGCCATAGGCCTTTTGCATCTCAGGCCACTGGGCCAGCAGATGCCGGGCCGCCCCGTCCTGGATTTGCTCGCGCAGCACAGCCAGGTCGTTCGCGGCTTCCGCGGCGCGCGCCTTGTCAGGCTTGTCCACCGTCAGCATGACGGCGGCGGCGCGCAGCTGCTGGATCTCCCGGGCCAGCCGGGCCTGTTCGCGCGCCGCCTTTTTGTAGCTGCGCACGGTGTCGGAAATCTCGGCCAGGTAGCGCGTGCGGGCGGCGGGCACCACCGGCGTCTGGTTGGTGCTGTGGCGCACATCGACCTGTGGCAGCAGCCCACCTTCGGACAGCACGAGGCCCAGCTCCGCCAGGCGTGGTTTCAGTGCCTGGTACAGCGCGGTGACGCCGTCATCGTTAAAACGCGCGGCCATGGTGCCGAAGACCGGCATTTTGTCGGCTGGCGTGCTCCAGGCTTCCTTGTTGCGTTGCACCTGCTTGGAGACATCGCGCAACGCGTCAAGTGAACCCTTGCGGTCAAATTTGTTGATGGCGACGAACTCGGCAAAGTCCAGCATGTCAATTTTTTCGAGCTGGCTGGCAGCGCCAAATTCAGGCGTCATGACGTACATCGGCACATCCACATGCGGCACGATGGCGGCATCACCCTGGCCGATGCCCGATGTCTCGACCACGATCAAATCGAATCCGGCGGCCTTGCATGCGGCAATCACCTCGGGCAGCGCTTTGCTGATCTCGCTGCCGAATTCGCGCGTGGCCAGGCTGCGCATGAATACCCGGGGCCCGGCGGACCAGGGATTGATCGCGTTCATGCGAATGCGGTCACCGAGCAGCGCGCCGCCGCTCTTGCGACGTGACGGGTCAATGCTGATGACGGCCACGCGCAGCTGGTCGTTCTGGTCCAGCCGCAGGCGGCGGATCAGCTCGTCGGTCAATGAGGACTTGCCAGCGCCGCCGGTGCCGGTGATGCCCAGCACGGGTATCTTTTTGGTAGCCGCCTGCGCCCGTACTGCCTCGACCAGAGCCGGATCGGCCTTGTCGTTTTCAAGGGCCGTGATGAGCTGCGCCAGCGCCCGCCAGTTCATTTCGCCATGGCCTTCAATGGCTGCGATGTTATTGGGTGCAAAGCCGGTCAGGTCCTTGTCGCAGCGCATGACCATCTCGCCAATCATGCCGGCCAGCCCCATTTTTTGGCCGTCTTCCGGGCTGTAGATGCGGGTCACCCCATAAGCATGCAGCTCGCGGATTTCCGGTGGCACGATCACGCCGCCGCCGCCGCCAAAGACCTGGATGTGCTCTCCGCCGCGGCTTTTGAGCAGGTCGACCATGTACTTGAAGTACTCGACATGCCCACCCTGGTAGGAGCTGATCGCGATACCCTGTGCGTCTTCCTGCAGGGCGGCCGTGACGACTTCGTCAACGCTGCGGTTGTGGCCCAGGTGAATCACTTCGGCGCCCATGCCCTGCAGGATGCGCCGCATGATGTTGATGGCGGCGTCATGGCCGTCAAACAGCGAGGCGGCGGTGACAAAACGCACCTTGTGCGTGGGGCGGTAGCTGGCTAGGGCCTGGTATTCGGCGGACAGGTCGGTCATGGCGGCGCTCTCTGGAGGGTTGTCTCGTGGCTTGGATGCGGGAGGAATTATTCGATTTTCAATCCGGCCAGCGCCGGATCGTCAGGCGGGTAGCACAGGTTCAGCGACTTCAGTTTGTCGCGCACCAGCGTGGCCACCATCAGGTTGCGGTGGGTCTTGGAGTCGGCGGGCACCACGGTCCAGGGTGCCCAGGGCGTGCTGGTTGCACCCAGCAGCGCCTCGTAGGCCTTCTGGTAGTCGGCCCACTGCTTGCGTACCGCCAGGTCGCCCAGGCTGAATTTCCAGCGTTTGGTCGGGTCGTCCACCCGTTCCTGCAGGCGCTGGCCCTGTTCCTCGAAGCTGATGTGCAGCATGAACTTGAGGATCACCG
>JBKJZS010000187.1:0-3434 GCA_046714915.1 Polaromonas sp.
GGCCAAACCATAGTGGCAAGATTGAGAACTTCCAAGACTCAAACGACGCTGACCATGAATATTGAGTTGATATTGAAAAGAACCGAACGCCGAGTCGCCATTGTCACCCTGAAACGGCCGAAACAACTCAATGCGCTGAACGACCAGTTGATGGACGAGCTGGGTGCGGCGCTCAAAAGCTTTGACGCGGACGACAGCATCGGCTGCATGATTTTGACCGGCAGCGAAACGGCCTTTGCGGCCGGCGCCGACATTGGTGCAATGGCGAGTTACGGTTTTTCCGACGTCTACAAGGGCGACTACATCACGCGCAACTGGGAACAAATCCGCAGCATCCGCAAACCGGTGATTGCCGCTGTCAGCGGATTTGCGCTGGGCGGTGGCTGCGAACTGGCAATGATGTGCGACTTCATCATTGCCGCAGAAAACGCCAGATTTGGTCAGCCCGAAATCAAACTGGGCATCATTCCAGGCTCCGGCGGCACGCAGCGCTTGCCGCGCGCGGTCGGAAAAGCCAAAGCCATGGACCTGGTACTAACCGGCCGCATGATGGACGCCGCTGAAGCCGAACGCAGCGGACTGGTCAGTCGGGTCGTTCCTCTGGAAACATTGATGAACGAAGCGTTGGCTGCGGCGCTGCAAATTTGTGACTACGGTCAGGTTGCCGTGATGGCCGCCAAGGAGGCCGTGAACCGCGCCTACGAAGGCACACTGGCAGACGGCGTCATGTTCGAGCGGCGCCTATTCCACGCAACCTTTGCCACCAGCGACCAGAAAGAAGGCATGGACGCTTTTGTCAACAAACGCAAGCCCGCGTTCACGCATCGCTAACGCACCCCGCTTGCCAAGTCGCTATAATCTGTGTCGCGCGGTGATATAGCTCAGTTGGTTAGAGCGCAGCATTCATAATGCTGATGTCGGTGGTTCAAGTCCACCTATCACCACCAACTATTTCCACACTAAATTTTCACGGATTGGGCGAAGCCTCAGAAGTATTTACTCTAGGCTATCGAACGCAGCGCAGGGCCGCCCCGAGCAAGTTCAGCCCCTTCGGGGGCAGCGTCTTACACGAAGTGAAAAGCGTCGGGGCCTTTAGTGCTTCACAGCCTCTGGACATACACCATGAAACGCTGCATACGGAACATCACTCTTGCCTTGCCGGCCGCCGTCTTGATGACGCTGGCCGGCCTGCCGGCAACGCCCGTATCGGCACAATCCGACGGCGCACTCAGCATTCGCCAGTTTCCCAAAGCTGCTGTGCGCGGTCAGCTTGTCATGCGGGCACCGCCGGATATCAACATGAACGGCAAGGCCGACCGATTGTCCCCGGGCGCCCGCATCCGCAATGGGAACAACAACTATGTGCTCTCTAGCGCCTTGCTAGGCCAGGAACTGCGGGTTAACTACACCCGCGACAGCGCTGGCCTCGTGCATGAGGTCTGGATACTGAATGCGGAAGAAGCCAAGGAAGACCGCGCCGGCCTTTCAACGCGTAATTTTAGTTTCGGCTTTGAATCCAGCACCGCGCCGCAGGACGACGGCAAGACCCCCTACAACCAGCTGCCAGGCTACAGGCAGTAAGCCTGCTGATTTACAAGAAAACAAGGCTTTTCGCCCATATCCAGCGGGTGTAATTAGCTATCATTTTTATAGCAAAACAATGGCTAAAAAAGTCTTTATCAAAACCTTCGGGTGTCAGATGAACGAGTACGACTCGGACAAGATGTCCGACGTTTTGCACGCCGCGCAGGGCTACGAGCCCACCAACAACGTCGATGAAGCCGATCTGATCCTCTTCAACACCTGCTCGGTGCGCGAGAAGGCGCAGGAAAAAGTGTTTAGCGATCTCGGACGGGTCAAGCACCTCAAGAAAAAGGGCGTACTGATTGGCGTCGGGGGTTGTGTGGCCAGCCAGGAAGGTGAGGCCATCATCGAGCGTGCACCTTATGTGGACGTGGTGTTTGGTCCGCAGACGGTGCACCGCCTGCCGGATCTGCTGGCAAAGCGCATCAGCCTGGGCCGTTCCCAGGTGGACATCAGCTTTCCCGAGATAGAAAAATTCGACCACCTGCCGCCGGCTCGGGTTGAAGGCGCCAGCGCCTTCGTCAGCATCATGGAAGGCTGCTCCAAATACTGCAGCTACTGCGTGGTGCCTTACACCCGCGGCGAGGAAGTCTCCCGCCCCTTCGAAGACGTACTGGTGGAAATTGCCGGCCTGGCTGGGCAGGGCGTCAAGGAAGTCACGTTGCTGGGCCAGAACGTCAACGCCTACCGGGGTCCCATGGGCGGCAAGGTATCAAACCTAACCAGTGCCGTGGAAATCGCCGACTTTGCCACGCTGCTGGAGTATGTGTCAGACATTCCCGGCATAGAGCGCATCCGTTACGTCACCAGTCACCCCAACGAATTCACGCAAAGCCTGATTGAGGCCTACGGCAAGCTGCCCAAGCTGGTGAACCACCTGCACTTACCGGTGCAGCACGGCTCCGACCGCATCCTGATGGCGATGAAGCGCGGCTACACGGCGATGGAATACAAGAGCACCATCCGCAAGCTGCGCAGCATCCGCCCCGATTTGGCGATGAGCAGCGATTTCATCGTCGGTTTCCCGGGTGAAACTGACGATGATTTCAGCAAGATGATGAAGCTGATCGACGAGGTCGGCTATGACACCTCGTTCAGCTTTATCTTCAGTCCGCGGCCCGGCACGCCCGCCGCCAATCTGACCGACGATACACCGCACGCGGTCAAGCTCAAACGCCTGCAGCAGTTGCAAGCCACGATTGACGCCAGCGTTCGCGCCATCAGCGCCAGCCGCCTCGGCACCGTGCAGCGCATTTTGGTCGAAGGTGCGTCCCGGAAAGACCCGACCGAGCTGATGGGCCGCACTGAATGCAACCGTGTCGTCAACTTCAAGGGCCAGCCCCGGCTGATCGGCCAGATGATTGATGTGATCATCACGGAGACCGCGCAGCGATCCCTGCGCGGTGAAGCGCTGCTCACCGAAGAAGCGGCCCTGGTCGCCTGACTCCTTCGAACACGCAGGCGCTGTTCACGGCGGAAAGCCTGCTCCCACACCGCCGAGACCGTACAGCGCGGGAGCTCGCGCCGAATGCAGCCTCCCAGTCAGCGGTCCTCGCTGATCGTCCACTGTGCAAACGCAATCGCTATCAATTAAGTAGCTACTTGCGCCCGATTTCTAGGGGATGCAGGATTTTTTTCCCTGCAAAGAACCCGTTTTTCACAACTTGGGCATGCCTTTCATGCCACCCATGCGTTTCATCATTTTCATCATCCCGCCGCCCTTCATTTTTTTCATCATGTCGCGCATTTGCTCGAACTGGTTCAGCAGCCGGTTCACCTCCTGCACCTGCACCCCGGCGCCGGCCGCGACCCGGCGTTTGCGGGTGGCTTTCAACAATTCGGGCTTGCGG
>JBKJZS010000188.1:0-1831 GCA_046714915.1 Polaromonas sp.
GCGCAACACCCCGGGCCGCGTGGGCCGCAGGGTCAAGGCCCGCCCGTCGCCCAGTTTCCAGCAGCCCGACACCGCGTCTGTGCCGGCGAATAATTGCAGCTCATGGTGGTGAAGGTGGTTCATGCTGTTCTCCTGAAAGACAAAACTCGTTGATGGGAAGGAATGATCGCGCCCCGGCCCTTGGCAGTCCAATGAATTCGCGCTACGCTATTCATTCCTGAAACGCATCAATCACCGGATACCCCCCGTGCTGCATTCAAAAACCCATTTGCGCACCCGCCCCATCTCGGCGGGCCAGCTTCGCGCCTTCGAGGCCGTCGCCCGGCACCTGAACTTTCGCGCCGCCTCCGAGGAACTGGCCCTGACCCAGTCGGCCGTGAGCCGGCAGATCCAGGCGCTGGAGGAAGAAGTCGGCCTGAGCCTGTTTCACCGCCACACCCGCTCGGTCGAGCTCACCGGTGCGGGCGGCTTGCTGCTGCGCGCTGTCACGCCCTCGCTCGAACGCATCGACGGGGCGGTGCGGCAGATCCGCCAGAGCGCGGGCCGCAAAAGTGTCTCGCTGACCACCTTCGCCTCGTTCGCGTCAATGTGGCTGATTCCGCGGCTGGAAGCCTTTCAGCGCGACAACCCCGACATGGACATCCGCATTGATGCGTCCGACGTCGCCATTGCGCTGGACACCTCGGACCTGGACATGGCGCTGCGTTATGGCCCGGCAGCCACCATGCCAGCGGGCGCGATCCGCCTGTTTGGCGAGCAACTGACCCCGGTGGCCAGCCCCTGGCTGCTCAAAAGCAGCCCGCCCCTGACAAAGCCTGGAGACCTGGCGCACTTTGCGCTGATCGAAGCCGGCGACGCGCATTCCACCCACATGGAGTGGCTGACCTGGCGGCGCTGGCTGGAAGTCCACGGCACGCCCCAGCTGGAGGGCAAACGCTGGCTTTACTTCAATTACGCCTACCAGATGGTGCAAGCGGCGCTGACCGGCCAGGGCATTGTGCTGGCACGCCTGCCGTTAATTGCCGAAAGCCTGGCCTCGGGCGACCTGATCGAGCCACTGCCGCAATGTCGGCTGGACTCACCGATGGCCTACTGGCTGATCGTCGGTTCGCGCAGCGCGGTCCGGCCGGAAGTCAAGGCCTTTTGCAACTGGCTGCAGGCCCAGGGGGCCTTGACCCGTCAGGCGATTGGCGATATACCAGACCCGGACACGGTGGATCATCTGGATTGAGGTAATCCGGCTTCAGGTGGATGACTTCGAAAAGAGCGACGTTAACTGTCCCTGCTTGTCCATGGAGAAGCCGGGTCTCGCCCCGGCGGGCATCTTTCTTTTCTTTGCTTCGCCAGAGAAACCCAAGGAAAAGAAAGCCGAGTCGAATTCAGGGGTCATGGCGCGATTCCTTGCGCTGCTCAGCTCTGCAACACGGCGTTTGGGATCGGGAGCGGGGATGGATTCCGGCCTTCGCCGGAATGACAGCAAGTGCGCGAAGCGCACTTGCTGAGCCACTCAAAGAGACCGTTATTGATCAACCCCAGCGCAGCACACGCGGCATGAAGTCCCCCTCCATCGCCCAACGGGGCGAGGGAGGGGCGAGGGGCGAGGGGCGAGGAGTGGGAGTGGGAGTGGGGAGTCCAAACTACTGCCCTCAGCAAACCCGAGACGCAGCGTGATGCCGGCCTGTACGAGCACACCAGTGTGGTGATCACCACCAACCTGAGCTTCTCGGAGTGGTCGGCGGTGTTTGGTGATGCCAAGATGACCACGGCGCTACTGGACCGGCTCACCCACCATTGCCACATCGTGGAGTCGGGCAACGAGTCCTACCGGTTC
>JBKJZS010000189.1:0-3024 GCA_046714915.1 Polaromonas sp.
CATGCTCGACCCGGCCCGGGTGGAGGCGCTGGTCAAGCAGCCGCTGCGGCTGGACTTTGAGCGGCAGACCGAGCCGCTGGGACCGGCGCCGCACGTCGCCCAGCACCTGCGCAAATGGCTGATCGCCTGGGCCGACCGCAAGGGCTACGACATTCACACCGACGGACTGAGGGTGCGCACCACCCTGGACGCCAAGATCCAGAAGGCGGCCAACCAGGCGGTGGCCCGGCAAATGGCGCAACTGCAAACGCTGGCAGACCGGCGGCTCAAGGCGGGGCAGGAGCGCGCCCTGCTGCAGGCCGGCTTCCTGGCGCTGGACCCGCGTAGCGGCGCTGTGCGGGCGTGGGTAGGCAGCCGCGACTTTGCGCAGGAGCAGTTTGACCATGTGAGCCAGGCGCGGCGTCAGCCGGGCTCGACCTTCAAGCCTTTTGTTTATGGCGCGGCGTTCATGCAGGGCTTCGACCCCTCATACACCTTGATCGACCAGCCCGTGGCCATTTCCCAGCAGGGCGGCGGGGTGTGGACGCCCAGCGATGCAACGCCGCCCACCTACCAGCCCACCAGCCTGCGCAACGGCTTGGTGTATTCCAAAAATACCATCACGGCCCAGCTGATGCAGAAAGTGGGGCCGGCCCGCGTGGGGCAGCTGGCGCAGGCCATGGGGGTGCGGCAGAGCAAGCTGGACCTGGTGCCCTCGCTCGCCCTGGGCACCAGCCCCGTCACGCTGATCGAGATGGTCTCGGCCTACGGCACCATTGCCAATGGCGGCCACTACATGCAGCCGGTGCTGGTGATGCGCGTGGAAGACCGCAACGGCCAGCTGCTGGAACAGTTTGAGTCCGTCAGGGAGCGCGAGCCGGCGATGCCACGCGCGCACGCGCTGACCCTGGTGAACGCGATGCGCGGGGTGATTGACGAGGGCACGGGCACGGCCATTCGCCAGCGCTACGGCATCCAGGCCGACGTGGCAGGAAAAACCGGCACCACGCAAGACAATACTGACGGCTGGTTCATCATGATGAACCCACAGCTGGTGGCTGGGGCCAGGGTCGGCTTTAACGACAACAGCGTGACGATGGGTGCCTGGGGCCAGGGCGCCCGCAGCGCGCTGCCCATGGTGGGGGAGGTATTTCAGCAGGCATTTCGCAACCGCTGGCTTGACCAGAATGCTGAATTCGACATTCCCCGCCCGCGGCCGCCACCGCCGCCCGAGCAGCAGCGGCGAGACAACCCGCTGATGGAAATCTTCAACGATGTGCTGGGCAGGATCTTTCGGTAGCTGCCAGTGAGGTGATTTTTATTGCTATTGAAAAGATAGCTGTTTGCGCCCATGCTTACTGGGCTGGGGGTAAATGTGTTACCAAGTCGCGGAACACTGATTGGGGCAAGATGCTGGTCCGAGTCCGGCGTTTGGACTCGATATCGACGCTCAAAGCCGGCCTACCCACCAGTTCGGTCAGGGCCGTCTCGGTCCAGAAGATGATCAAGCTGGCAAAGAAAGAAAGTCCTGTAGCCGTGAAGATGCTGCTGGAGGCATCGCCAAAACCCGTCAAGCCGGATGGCGCTTACGGCATCGCCGTGGGCGGCAAGTATGAAGCCTGGCTTTATGTCGGCAAGATGCGTGAATTCTGGGACCGGCAGAAGGCCCTGGACTGGGCTCGCGAGGCATTGAAACCAGCGAAGGGTAAGCCCAAGATGCCGCCTCCAGAACAGCAGGTTCTGTTGTGAGAATCCATCTGACCTGGCAGCAAGTCATGGGTATTTGGATGACTGGTTTCAAAACTGATTTCAGTCGGCGAGGTCCAGCAGCCTTGAGCTCACAGTCGGCCAGATGCGGCCGGTTTAGTATACGTAATCGAAGGTCTGCTACGACTGGTTGCTGCCGGTCGATTTTGGCTGCCGAATAACGGCTGCTGCCCAGAGCTGCCGCTGAGAGTTTTCCCGGACGACGGGCAGGTCTACCTCAAAACTTGACGTTCGCCCAGCGTCGAGCGAATGACAGGGACTTGCCCTGTGCGTTGGCCACTCAACGGCTGCATCCGAAAGGATTGAACAGGCACTACCGACCCAAAGCAGTCTTGGACCCAGTCAAAATCAGCATCCGTAAGCCGACATTGACCGGTTATTGGAACAGGCGCACGCACAACATGCCAATATGCTGTAATTTCCGCAGTAGTGGATCAGGTGAGCGCCCGAGGCCTTGACCGGTTTTTTGGCGGTTAAACTCTGCCTAGAAGTAATCAGTGATTGAAATCGGTGATAAAAAAATCAGCAAAAACATAACAGTGACAGCAACCAACACGCCAGCAACGAGACCTGAGGGATATAAATATCCGCCTGTAACAGAGGCCGTGATTGGTATCAATTTTGCCGAAAATCTCAGCAAAGCTCTGTTGAAGTCAGTCAGCGACAAGCTGGCCAAGAATTACCCTATCCACCAGCCGCTGCAGAACTTCAGTGTGAATCTCGATCTGAGCCCTCAGGCTGGTAAGGATCGCAAGACAATCACCGAGGTTGCTGAAGGACATCGGCGCTCCTCGCAAGACATGACCGAGCTTGCGCTGGCCCTGCCAAATTCGCTAGTGTTTTCTCAGCTCGCTCCTTACCCTTCTTGGGCTACTTTTTCAAATCGCTTCATAAGAGATTGGAAGCTGTTGAAAAAGACGCTAGGGTATCGGGAAATCAAGCGAATTGGCGTGCGTTACATCAACAGGATCGATATCCCGGTCACAGGTCCGTTGATTCAACATGAGCAATATCTCAACGTTTTCCCACGAGTACCAGATATGCTGAGCCCGCTGATGGCTGGTGCAGTCCAGACAATTTCCTACTTCGAAGATATCAAGTGCACGCTGACTTTGAACTCGGGCGTTGTCGAATCTCCCATCCTCAATCACAAGTCTTTTCTCTTGGATCTGGATGTTGGTCGTGAACTTGATGTGCCACAGAACGACAAGGGCATCTTCGAGCTGTTAGAAGCGATGCGATTGAAGAAGAACCAAGTATTTGAAGCCTGTATCAGCC
>JBKJZS010000190.1:0-6181 GCA_046714915.1 Polaromonas sp.
GTGTTGGTGAATACCTGGCGTTGACCGGCGTGGTGATCGATGGCGACGAAGCGCTGGCTTTTGGCCTGGCCGACTTCAAGCTGCCGGCCGCCAGTTTGCCCGCGTTGTGGCAAGAACTGGGCGATGAGGCCTTTGCTGCGGCCGCGGATGTGGAGCAATGGATTGCTACTAAGTTGATAGCTGATGACGCTCATCGAGAAAGGGCTGGAGGTCAATTTGACTCTTATTTTTCGCTCCTCAGAGTAAAGCATATCGTCGACGCACTTGAATCGGCGACCGATGCGGAGGCGCAAAAGACAGCGGCCCTGCTGCGCAAGCGTTCACCGCTGATGCTGCACGTGACGCTGGAGCAGATTCGCCGCGCCAGAACCCTCGGGCTGGCAGACAACTTGCGCATGGAGCGAGACATGATGCACCACTGCTTTCACCAGCCAGCAGGCGTTGCCAGTGAAACTGTGGAGGGCATACGCGCGCTGGCAATCGACAAGGACCATGCCCCGAAGTGGCATCCGTCAAGGATTGAGGACGTCAAGCCGGCAATGGTGCAGGCATTTTTTGCTAGCCCTTGGACAGCCGACGCGCATCCCCTGCACGATCTCTAGGAGCTGTCAGAGTTGGGATGCGTCGATTGCAAATCGGCTGCAACAGTCGATTTTTCAGCGCCTTTTGTCCCATTGCCAAGCTGTTGGCGGGCGAATCCGGCAAAGACTTTCCTGGCTGGACCGATTTCCGCTTTTGGACGCCGCAGTCCCGCCGGCTCCCAGGCGCTCGTTTGTCTAGTGGAGTGTTGCATTCTTGATGGCAGATTTAAAACCGATGGATTTTTGCTCAGGGCTAGGCGCAAACCACAGCGATACCCGTAGGTATCGCGCGGATTTGCAACAACGCCCTGGGCGAAAAGACGCGGTTTTAAGTGCCAGATAGAGTGCAACCCTGCACTAGGTCTGATCGCAAACCGCTTGTGCGATCTGCATCAGGCTTTCACGCGGTAACTGGCCGGCCAACGCATAACCCAATCCGTGGTCCACCCAGTAAAAGCCGGGAACCGGCCCCTCATTGGAAAAGGTGAGCGGTATCTCGCGGCGGGCCTCTGCAGTGGTCTTGCTATTGATGGCGCCCAGATAGAGCGTGACGCGATCGCCGGCCGCGTTCTGGAACATGAATTGCGCCCGCGCCCCGACATCGCCGGGTAGCAAACGTCCGCCAACCAGCTCGTACCCGTGCGCTGACAAGTTGGGCATCTTCAATGGCGTGTCGAGGCGTTTGGACAGCCATTGCACCAGATGGTCCTGCTGTTCGGCCGTGACCTCGACAGGATGGCGCACCTCCGGCGCATACACCGCATGCGCCACGGCCGCCTCGCGTGCAAACTCCTGATCCTTATCCCGCGCCTGGGCCAGTACATGAGCCCTGGCCGACACCTGAGCCGTGTCCGGCTGCAGTGACGTCCACTGCCCGTGCGACAGCCAGCCCACTCCAAAAGCCAGAGCGACACTGGCGGCCAGTCCGCCCCAGCGCCACCACTGGTCAAACTGCTGCTGCGACCTGGCCGCCTGTTGGGCAGCCGCAAGCAAGGTCGGAGAGAGGGGCTCGTTCAGCATTGGCTGATGCAGGTTGCGCAGGGCGTCACGCTGCGTCCGCCAAGCGGCCAGTGTGGCCGTGGCTACCGCGTCATTCTCGAGCCGCGTTTCCAGCGCGGCTAGCTCACGCGGCGAAAGTCGACCATCCAGCAGAGGGTGCAACTCGTCCTCGGACACGGAGTTGGGGAGACGGTACGAATCCATGGGGGTATCCGAAAAGGTCATTTGAGTCGATGCAGCGCTGGCTTGTAACCCATGGTTCGCGCGGCAACTTTGCTGTGCGGGCTGCCCTCCATGAGTTCGCGCAGACGGGTCCGCGCCCGTGACAGGCGCGACATGACCGTGCCCACCGGAACGCTTGTGATCCTGGCCACGTCGGCATACGACATGTCTTCCAGTGTGACCAGCAGAAGCACGGCGCGCTGGTCTTGCGGCAGCCGCATCAGGCAGTGGTGCAAATCCAGGGCCAGATCCGAGCTTGCATCGGCGGCGATGAGTTCGTCCATTACATCTTCCATATCAACCATCCTTCCTGCGTTGGATTGTCGGATTGAGCGCCGTACCTGATCAACAAAACGGTTGTGCATGAGGGTGAACAGCCAGGTGCGAAGGTTAGAGCCCGCTGCCCACAAACGCCATTTGCTACAAGCTCGTTCAAGCGTGTCCTGCACCAAGTCATCGGCTGCCCAGGCATCGCCCGTGAGTACGCGGGCGTAGCGCCGCAGTCCGGGAATCTGGGCAATGAGCTCGGTGCGGTCCATGGGCTGCGGAAGTTGCCAGGGTCAGGCTGTTCGCTGGATTGCGTCAGGGCTTGACGATGTGCCACACACCCTGCACGCCATCGCCGGTCTTCTCGCCCGGCTTGTTGTCCTTGATCCAGTAGTACAGCGGTTTGCCCTTCACGGCCCACTGTTTCTTGCCATCGTCACGGGTCACGACTGTGAAATCACCGTTGGGTTTGTCGATTTCAGCGGCCATGAGGGGCGGCCAATTGGCGGCGCACGGGCCATTGCATGCCGATTTTCCGCTGCCTGGGGTGTCACGGTCGAATGTATAGAGCGTCATGCCAGTCGGGCCGACCAGTACGCCGTCTGCCAACTTCGCCGGCGAAGGGCCCCCCATGTAGGCGCAGCCGCCGAGAAGTGCCGCTGAGAGTGCGGCGATTGCGAGGTATTTCATGGGCATCTCCAGTGAGGGTGGTGCGCAGCAGCTTTGTACATCTGTATAAACATATAAACGCCGGTTGCGCAGGGTTTATTCCCGCCTTGCCAAAAAATAGTTCAGCGGTTTCTGGATTTCATGGCTCGCTCGACCTCACGCTTGCCTTCGCGGTCCTTGATGGTGTCGCGCTTGTCGTGTTCACCCTTTCCCTTGGCCAGGCCGATTTCGCATTTCACCTTACCAGACTTCCAGTGCATGTTCAGCGGCACCAGGGTGAACCCTTTTTGTTCGATTTTGCCCACCAGCCGGCGAATCTGCTCCTTGTGCATCAGCAGTTTTTTAGTACGTACCGAGTCCGGCCGCACATGGGTGGAGGCTGTGCCCAGCGGATTGATCTGGCAGCCGATGATGAAGAGCTCGCCGCCGCGAATCACAACGTAGCCATCGGTCAGTTGCACCTTGCCTTCGCGCACCGACTTGACCTCCCAGCCTTCAAGCACCATCCCGGCCTCGAACCGTTCTTCGATGTGGTAGTTGAAAGTCGCTTTTTTATTGTCCGCAATACGTATGGCCGCGGCCGCGGCTTTTTCTGCGGCCTTGCCCACCGGTTTCGGGGTGGGCTTTTTGGAGGTAGGTACTTCTTTGGTGCTCATGGCTGAAAAGTAAGGGTGATAGGCCTAAGGGATGCCCTGCCTGAACCCCGTCTGGCGCGCTCCGGTCCAACACAGGATGTTTTGGCCGCCCACACCACGCGTTTTGCACCCTTCGGCAACCTCAAACGGTTGGGTGGACAAGCCTTCGTTTTGGGCCGGACCCGCTTTGAGGGCTCGGTTTTGCGCCTCGCGGCTCATTCCCAAAAACCACGCCGCGCGCGGCGGGAGTCAGGCGGAGCATCCCTCATACAATTGCGCCCAAGTCCCCATTGTATGAAAACCGTTCACAAGTCAGTTCTTATCTGGTACAGCGCAGCGGAAATGTTCGCATTGGTCACTGACGTAGCCAGTTATCCCCAATTTTTGCCCTGGTGTGACCAGGCCCATGTGGTCGAAGAAGACGAGCAGGGCATGACGGCCAACATTGGTATTTTGTTCGCCGGGATCCGGCAAAATTTCACCACCCGCAACACCCATGTGAAGGACCGCAAGGTCTCGCTCAAGTTGGTCGATGGCCCATTTTCAAAGCTAGACGGACACTGGGACTTCGCGCCGCTGGGGGATGGCACGCAACGGGCCTGCAAGATTAACTTCACCTTGCGCTACGATTTTGACAAAGCGGCGCTGGCAGCACTCGTAGGCCCGGTGTTTGACAAGATTGCCGGCAGCCTCGTCGACGCCTTTGTGAAAAGGGCGGCTCTTGTGTATGGCGAAACTTAAGAAATTGTCCGTCAATTATTGGTGGTAGGGCAAGCGCCCCGCTTTGCGAGCAGGCGGTTTGCCCGCCAACCCCCTTGTAGGGTCGGACAGTCCGTGCGGCATGATGTTGGCGGTCAACTTGTCCCAGTTGCAACCCAACGCGGCCTCCCATCGTCTCCGGACAAGTTCCAGGAGGTCTGGCGCTTGAACATTTCCCTGGTTTATTCGCCCACCGCGCGCCATGTGCGCGAATGGCATCTGACCTTACCGCCCGGCAGCACCGTGGAGCAGGCCATTGAGGGCTGCGGCATTCTGACGGAATTTCCGGAACTGGAATTGAGCCGGTTATCGGTCGGGATCTGGGGGCGAACAACCCGGCTGCGACACCCGCTGCGCGAGCAGGACCGGCTGGAAATCTACCGTGCGCTGCGGGTCGATCCGAAAGTAGCCCGACGCGAACGTTTCACCAAGCAGGGCGTGAAAAAATCAGGGCTGTTTTCCAAAAAAAGAACCGGTGCCAAAGCCGGTTACTGACAAGAACGGTGGCTTTCGCGCTGTCAATCCCGTGAGGGCTCAGCTTATTTACAGTCGCTGTCAACAATGGATTGAAGGCGTTTGCTTTCTGCAGCACGCGCACCGTCATCCATGTACTCGCGTTCGCCCTTGGCACTGGTAGTTGTGACCCGCACGCCTGACTGAAAAGTCACCAGGCCCCGTGTGGCGCGCACACAGTTATCGGCCTTGCCTTGGGCCACTTTGTCTTCCTCAAGTTTCTTTTTGCCAGCTTCTTCTTCTTCGAGCTTCTTCTTCTTCGCCTCTAGCTCGGTATTTTTGCCCGAAAGCTTGGGCGCGTTAGCTCTGGCGGCTGAAGTGGCAGCGACCGGTAGTGAAGGCGCCGGGCTCTCAGTGGCTTCGACGGCATTGCCGCTGGCGCTGGCACGTACACGGCCAGCGGGCTGCTTGAGGATGTCTTTTTCCTTGATATCCGATGTCGGCGGACGGTCACTAAATACCTTGTGGCCGTCTTTGTCTATCCACTGCCACTGGGCGGCAGCGCTTAGTGCAAAAGCCCAGCCCGCGAGGGCCAGGACAAGGTGTTTGGGCATGATTTGCAGCTGCATGGCTTCAGTGTAGCGCGGTGCGCCTTGGATGGTTGAGCCCGCGCCGGGTTGGCGACATGCCTTGTAAGGTGGCAATGGCTGTTTAAACGCTAGGGTTTGTACCGACCGGCGCGGGTACAATCGGGTTTTTGGAGCCATCCCTATGCGCCTACTCGGCAAAGCGCTCACCTTCGACGACGTATTGTTGGTGCCAGCGTTCTCCCAGGTCCTGCCCAAGGACACCTCGCTTTCCACTCAGTTCTCAAGAAACATCCGCCTGAATTTGCCGCTTGTGTCGGCCGCGATGGACACAGTCACCGAAGCCCGGCTGGCCATCGCTATCGCGCAGGAAGGCGGCATCGGCATCGTCCATAAAAACCTCACACCCCAGCAGCAGGCCGCCGAGGTGGCCAAGGTCAAGCGGTACGAAAGCGGGGTCTTGCGCGACCCGGTGGTCATTACACCCACGCACACGGTGCGGCAGGTGATGGCCATGAGCGAGCAGTTGGGTATCTCGGGTTTTCCTGTGATCGATGGTGGCAAGGTGGTGGGTATCGTGACCGGGCGCGATATGCGTTTTGAGTCACGCATGGATGTGCCGGTAAGCACCATCATGACGCCGCGCGAGCGCCTGATCACCATTTCGGAAACCGCGTCTCTGGCTGATGCCAAGGCGCTGCTGAACAAACACCGTCTTGAACGGGTGTTGTTGATCAATGATGAATTCGAGCTCAAGGGCCTGATCACCGTCAAGGACATCACCAAACAAACCACATTCCCCAACGCCGCCCGCGATCCCCGTGGCCAGCTGCGCGTGGGCGCTGCTGTTGGCGTGGGCGATGGCACTGAAGAACGCGTCGAAGCCCTGGTCAAGGCCGGGGTCGACGCCATCGTGGTGGACACCGCGCATGGCCACGGCAAAGGCGTGATTGAACGCGTGCGCTGGGTCAAGCGGAACTATCCGCAGATTGATGTGATCGGCGGCAAC
>JBKJZS010000191.1:0-2264 GCA_046714915.1 Polaromonas sp.
GCCTTAACCGCCGCCACCAGATCAAGCACCTGCTGCACGGCCGCCGGGTCGTCACAGGCCACCACACGGCGCTCGGGCATTGAGCGCAACCAGGTGAGCTGGCGCTTGGCGAGCTGGCGGGTCGCGAAAATGCCCTTGTCGCGCAGCTGCGCCATTGGCGAGGTGCCATCGAGGACTTCCCAGGCCTGGCGGTAACCGACGCAACGCATGGACGGCAGGTCGGGGTGCAAATCGCCGCGTGCACGCAGGGCCCGCACCTCGTCGAGAAAACCCGCCGCCAGCATCGTGTCAAAACGCCGGGCAATGCGTTCGTGCAGCCAGGCCCGATCCTGCGGCTCAAGGGAAATAAGAGTGGTATACCCCGTGGAATTGGCGTCATCAGCTATCTTTTTGCTAGCGTTTTGCTGGTGGAAAAAAGACAGGGGCTGACCCGACAGGCGGAACACTTCGAGCGCTCGGGAAATGCGTTGCGAGTCATTGGGTGCCAGCCGCGCCGCCGTGGCGGCATCGACAGCGGCCAGCTCGGAATGCAGGGCGGGCCAGCCTTTCTCCAGGGCCTCGGCCTCCAGTGCAGCGCGGACGGTGGGGTCGGCGCGGGGCATGTCATCGAGTCCGTCGCGCAAGGCCTTGAAGTACAGCATGGTGCCGCCGACCAGCAGCGGCAGCTTGCCGCGCGCGCCGATCTCGGCAATCAGGCGCTGCGCATCGACGGCAAACTCGGCCGCGCTGTAGGCCTGCAGCGGGTCACGGATGTCGATCAGGTGGTGCGGCACGGCAGCCAGTTCGTCGGCCGTCGGTTTGGCCGTGCCGATGTCCATGCCGCGGTAGACCAGGGCCGAATCGACGCTGATGATCTCCACCGGGTGGCGCTCGGCGATGGCCAGCGCCGCGGCGGTTTTGCCCGAAGCGGTCGGCCCGGCGAGTCCGATCCAGCGCAGGGCTTTCATGGGCGTGGGGCTGGGGGGATGGAGGCCGGCTCGCCATATTTCTGTACCAGCGTCCAGGCAGCCAAGGCAATACAAATGCTCCAGAACAGGACCCCGTAGGTCAGCGGAAAAACCGTGCCGTCCATGTGTGTGCCCAGCCAGCTGCCCATCGAAAAGGCGGCCAGCATCATCAAAAAGCCATTGAGCGCCGAGGCCGCGCCAGCCGAGCCGGGAAAGGGCCCGATGGCACCGCTTTGGCTGCAGGGCTGATGCACGCCATGGGCAAGTATGATGAGATAAAAGGGCAGCAAAATGGCCCACACCGTGTGCACCCCGGCCCAGGCCAGCCCGCCGATCAGCAAGCCGCCGACCAGCGTCAGCGTGGCCGCCAGCGCCACCGAGCGGCGCACGCCAAAACGCGGCAGCAGCCGCCGGCACATGAAGGTGCCCAGGATGTAGACGAAGGACATCGAGAACATCACCAGGCCGTACTGAGTTTTGCTCAGGCCCAGCACCTTGATGAATACAAAAGATGATGCGGCCAGAAAGGTGAACAGGCCGCCATAGGAGGCTGCAGACAGGGCCGAAAATGCAACAAAGGTGGGGTTGCGGACAATCGTCCACCAGGTCTGGGCCAGGATGCGCGGCTCCAACGCCCGCGGATTTCTTTGCGCGAGGGTTTCTTCAAAACGCAGCGCGATCACGGCCAGGGCGGCCGCGCCAAACAGCGCCAGCGCCAGCAGCGCCGCGCGCCAGCTGAAGACGTCCGACAGCAAGCCACCCAGCGGCGCGCTCAGGCAGGCAATCACGCCCAGGCCGCTCAGGCCTTTGGACATGGCGCGGGCCCCGGCCAGTGGCGAATACAGGTCGCGCACGATGGCGCGCGCACACATGACGGCAGCGCCCATGGCCGCGCCCTGCACAATGCGCCAGACGATCAGCAGCGCCATCGACGGCGCCAGCGCGCTGCCTATGGCCGCCACGACATACGCACCCAGGCCCCACAACAAAATGGGCCGGCGCCCAAAACGGTCCGACAGCGGACCCCAGAACAGCTGCGACACACCAAAGGCCAGCAGCAGCGCACTGAGCGTGAGCTGGGCCTGAGCCATCGGCGCGGCAAAGCCCTCGGTGAGCGCCGGCAGCGCCGGCAGGTAAAGATCGGTGGTGATGGGCTGGATGCCCAACAGCAGGGCCAGCACCAGCACCACCAGCACCGGCGACATGGCAGAAGTGGCGGCAGTCACAGGAACGGCAACAGACGGCGGGGCAGACATGGCGCTGAGCGTAGCAGATCGAAGGGGGGCCAAGTGGCTGCGGAGACCGCTCCGTCCCCTC
>JBKJZS010000192.1:0-1913 GCA_046714915.1 Polaromonas sp.
CCGGATGGCATCTTGACGTTCGGTCACAGTCCGGAAATGCTGGGCGCGGCCGTGGTAGGCCTGCAAGCCGCCAAACTGGAGTGCCGGGTGCCGCTTTATTTCTCCGACCAGCGGCACGGCGGCTGCGCCAGGCACCAGACCACAGCGGCCGTGGCCGACATCGATCTCGACCAGAACCCGAATGATGGCGTGCTGGCCGCGGGCGGCCTGGGCCAGCCGGTGCAAGCCTTCCAGGCTGTCCACCGCGATGGCAAGCTGGCCGCCCAGGGCCTGCAGCTCCCGCGCCAGCGCGACCACACGTTTTAATTTGAAGGGCGACACCACCTCGTTGCTGATGTAGATGTCGCTCACGCCGAGTGCCGCCAGCGCTTCTGCTTCCGCGGTTTTTTGCACGCAGATACCGACCGCGCCGCCAGCCATCTGCAGCCTGGCCAGGACGGCACTTTTGTGCATCTTCGCGTGCGGTCGGAGTTTGACCCGGTGTTTGGCGGCAAACGCTGCCATGCGGGCCAGGTTGCGCTCCATGGCGTCCAGATCGATCACCAGCGCGGGTGTGTCGATCGCCGTGGCCGGTCGGCCCAGCAGGTCAGACAGCAAATTCATCATGTGCTCGTTTCATCCAGAGGGCCCTTCTTCAGCCCGGGCCCGGTGGCGTCTTCCAGATGCTGGGAGTCGGACCAGCCGACCAGCGTAAAACCCTCGGAGGTCCAGAGCAGGCGGTTGATCGAGGCATTGCCCAGCGCCCAGGTGCGTGGCGCCTGCAGCTCGATCCGGGTGGCGGCGCGGTACAACACATCCATCACGCCGCCGTGACCGACCAGCACGATCAATTCACCAAGGTGCCGGGCGGCCAGCTTTGCCGCCGTGCTGACGACCCGTGCGCGCAGCTGCAGCAGCGATTCGCCGCCGGCCGGGGCAAAGCCCGGGTCGCGCCTGCGCCAGCGCATCGCCTGCTCGGGCAGCTCCGCTTCAATTTCGGCAAAGGTTTTGCCCTGAAACTCGCCAAAATGCCGCTCCCGCAAGCCCTCGTCAGCGCTTAAAGCCGCGCCGGTGGCCCGGCTGATGGACAGCGCGGTGTCGTAAGCGCGGCCCAGGTCGCTGGCATAAATGGCGCTGATGGGTTCTCCCGTCAGCGCCTTCGCCAGACGCCCGGCCTGCCAGCGCCCGGTGTCGTTCAAGCCGACATCGAGCTGGCCCTGGATGCGGGTGTCCACGTTCCAGGTGGTTTCGCCATGGCGAATGGCCAGCAGACGCGCCGCTTCGATCACCGTACGACCTCTCTGAAGAACAGCACCTGACCTAAGGCAAGGAGCGGGGGGAGCAACGGCCGCCACAGCGCAAGGCCGCCCCCAGCAAAGCCAGCCCCCTCGGGGGGCAGCGAAGTACGCGAAGCGACAAGTGTGGGGGTCAACATCTTCAGCGCGCCCTCTCCAGGCTGACCCGGCGCGGTCCGGCCGGCGGCGCCGGAAAGGCGCGCAGCGCGGCATCCAACATGGCCGCAATCACCGGCGCGCTGTCATGCCAGAGACCGTCGCTGACGGCGCGGGTTTCGTACACCACCGCGTTGCTTCGCAGTTCGCGCATCACGATGCTGACCTCGCGCTTGTAAAGCGGCGGCTCCATGCCGCCACCCAGCGGAAAACCGAAACCGAAACCGACCGATCCGCCGCCACCGCCCACGCCGCTGCCAATAAAGATGTTGGGTCCGCCATAGGGATAAGCGGCGTAGCCACCGTCCCAGCGCGATCGGAGCAGGGGCTGGGTGCTGGCGCTGACCTGCACGCTCAATGAGGCCGCCTGCGGGTTAAACTGCAGCCCCACTTTGGCCAGCGCCGTCTGCGCCAGGCCCTCGAGCGGGGTCTGCTGCGCATCCGGCTGCTGCTGTGACGGCAGGCGCTCGAAGCGGTAGCTGC
>JBKJZS010000193.1:0-5822 GCA_046714915.1 Polaromonas sp.
GCGCAGGGCCGACCCAAGCAAGCATACCCCCTCGGGGGGCAGCGCAGTACGCGAAGTGGCGAGTGTGGGGGCCAGTCAGCGGCGCTTGAGCACGTGGATGAAGTCGCCACCTTCAGTTTGCTGCTCCACCAGTTCGGTGCCGGTCTGTTTGGCGAAAGCCATGAAGTCGCGCGTAGAGCCTGAGTCGGTCGACACCACCCGCAACAGTTGCCCGCTACTCATCTCGGCCAGTGCCTTTTTGGCTTTCAGAATAGGAAGCGGGCAATTCAGTCCACGGGTGTCGAGTTCTTTGTCAATGTGCATGCTTTGTCCTTGAATTGCTGCTATTTTAAGCAATTCCAGGGCCGTTCAACGCTGGCGGTCCAGCAGCATGAACCCCAGCCCCGCCTGCCTGTCCCAAGCAAGCCCCGCAGACAGACGCTCTTTGCTACACAATATATAGCTGCAGACGCCCGTTCCTGATAAGTCATACGCCTGTTCAATCTTGACAGACATAAAAAAATCCCGACTCCGCAGAAGCGGGCCGGGATGCTGACGGGGGCAGGACAGGCCTGCGCCACCTTACTTCATGCCAAATTTTGCCTTGGCATCATTCTGGCAAGTGTCTTTTGCATTGCCCGACAGCGCGTCGCAACGCTCCTTCGCAACCTTGTATTGGGCTTCCTTCTTGTCGCTAGCCGCATCTTTTTTGGCATCAGTCACGTCTTTAGTCTTGTCCTTGTTCGCGTCTGCGCTGACCTTTTTCACCTTGGCGTCTGCTTTGGCCGTGGTCCGTGCAGCCTTAGCTTCTTTCACACAGACATCCTTGGCGTTGCCAGCGAGATCGTCACACTTTTCCTTGGCGACGTCATAGGTCATTTCAGCCTTGGCCTCACGGACTTTCTGGTCGTTGCTCGGGCTGGGCTTGTACTGCGCTTCCAACTCGGCCTTGGCCACTTTTTCAGCGCCCTTGGCTTCCGCCTTACAGATGTCCTGGGCATTGGCACTCAGGGATGCGCACTTATCGCGGCTGGCCTTGTAGTCGGCCTCTACGCGGTCTTTTTGCAATTTGTATTCTTCCTTGGTCAATGCCATTGCATTGCCCGCTAAAGCACATGACACAGCCAGCGTGAGCATGATTAGTTTAGTTTTCATGATGGGTTCCTTCGGATTAATTGTTGGCAGATCCGCAAAGCCCGCAAGGCTTGACAGAGAGGTTCTCAGGAACGCTCGAAAAAATTGGTTGGGTTGCGTTTCTGGAAATCGTCGAGCTGAATTTCGGCCTCTTCTTTGGCAAGGCCGTGACGTTCCTGAATTCGACCCAGCAACTGGTCGCGTTTGCCGGCAATGATGTCCAGATCGTCGTCAGTGAGTTTGCCCCACTGCTCCTTGACTTTGCCTTTGAACTGCATCCAGTTTCCTTCAACTCGATCTTGGTTCATGATGACCTCCTGAGGTAAATTTAAGTCGCATGCCTTAATAGCAATTCGCTGGAGAAATAACACTTTAGAAGGGCGCTATTGCCTGCCGGGTAGGCAGAAGCAAACGATCAAGGTAGGTGTGTGCCTACAGTTGGTGGGCTGCCTGGAAGGCGCCCGAATAAACGCCGGCGGCAGCTAGTAAGTAGCGCGAGATTTGTGTGACGGACAGGTCTTATTTGTCGCGTAGCGTGCGGCCCAATAGCAGCACCGGCAACAGTCCCACCAGAACCAGGGCCAGCGCGGGCAGGGCCGCCTCGCCGAGGCGCTCGTCGCGAGCCAGCTGGTAGGTCACCACGGCCAGGGTGTCGCTGTTGAACGGCCGCAGCACCAGCGTGGCAGGCAGCTCCTTCATCACATCGACAAACACCAGCAGCGCAGCCGCTCCGACAGAACGTTTGAGCAAAGGCCAATGCACGCTGGCCAACAGAGCAGCGCCCGTGATGCCCAGCATGCGCGCGCTGTCGTCAAAACTGGTGGGAATGCGCGAGTAGCCGCTCTGCACCGACTGCAACGCCACCGCGGTGAAGCGCACCAGGTAGGCCCAGACAATCCCTAGCACTGTCGCGGTGACCCAATAACCCGCAGCGGTTTGCGGTGCCGCGGCCTGCAGCCAGCCAACCGGCAGCAACAGGCCCACCACTATCACCGCACCTGGCACGGCATAACCCAGGCTGGCCAGTTGTGCAGCGGCGCGTGTCAGCACATGCGGAGTGCGGCGCAGGGAGAATGCCAGGCCCAGTGCCAACGCGGTCGCCAGCCCAGCACTCAGACCTGCCAGCCCCAGGCTGTTCAATGACCAGCGTACAAACTGAGTCCAGGGCAACTCTCCCCAGCTGGCTACCAGAGGTCGCAGCATAAACAGCACCGGCAGGACAAAACCCAGCGCGATGGGCAACGCGCACACCGTCCACGCAATGCCCGCCCGCAGGCCGTGCAATGAGGTAGGCGCGGCGTCGGTCGCTCCGGCGCGGCTACCGCGGTTGCTGGCAAAACGCATGCGCTTCTGAGCATGATGCTCAATCTTCAGCAGTATGGCCACAACCAGCAACAAGACCGTGGCCAACTGGGCGGCGGCAAGGCGGTTGTCCATGGCTAACCATGCTTTGTAAATGCCAGCTGTGAAAGTCTGGATGCCGAAGTAGCTGGACACGCCAAAGTCGGCCAGGGTCTCCATCAACGCCAGCGCAACGCCAGCTGCCACCGCGGGGCGGGCCAGCGGCAGGGCAACCTCTCGCATGCGCCGCGGCAGGGGCGCGCCCAGCAGGCGGGCGGCTTCCATCAAATGGACTGCCCGCTCAGACAGCGCGGTACGCGCCAACAGGTAAACATAGGGATACAGGGCGAAGATGAAGACCAGCACCGCCCCGCCCAAGCTGCGTATTTCGGGCAACAGCCGACCCTGCAGACCAAAACTTGCACGCAACCAGCTTTGCAAAGGCCCGGCATATTGCAAAAAGTCGGTGTACGCGTAGGCCACCACATAGGCTGGCATCGCCAGCGGCAGCAACAGTGCCCATGCAAAAAAACGCCGCCCCGGAAATTCAAACAGCGACACCGCACTGGCGGTCGCCATGCCGACTCCCGCAACACCCAGGGCTACCGACAGACACAACAGCAGCGAGGTGAAGGCGTACTCGGGCAAAACGGTTTGCAGCATTTGCTGCAGGATGGGCCAGGCCAGGGCATCGAGTTCAAGCCAGGACAGCATCACCGCCAGCACCGGCAGCGTGAGCACAGCCATCAACAAAAACATCAGGGCGGACGAAATGAAGCGACGAAGCATGAGGTCCAAAAAACGCGCTTGAGCGCGGGTCAAAGCAGTTATCCGAACCAGGCGACGGTCTTGACGCCAAGGAAGTGCAAATGAGAATTGTAAGCATTTACAATAAGGGATGTTTTTAGACATTTCCCAGCTGGTGGTGCACTACGCCGGCCGCTCTCGGCGCGCGGTGGACGGCTTGTCACTGGGGCTGCTTGCCGGTGAGATTGGCGTCCTGATCGGTCCTTCCGGCTGCGGTAAAACGACTTTGCTGCGCGCGGTCGCCGGTCTGGAACGAGCCCAGGCCGGTACCATCTTGCTGGCGCAGGAAACCGTCAGCAGCGGCAGGGGCCAAGGACACATCCACGTGCCCGCAGAAGAGCGCCGCATCGGCATGGTGTTCCAGGACTACGCGCTGTTTCCGCATCTGGACGTGGGCCACAACGTAGCTTTTGGTCTGACGCACTTGAAGCCGGCGCAGCGCCTGCAACGCGTCAGCGAAGTGCTTGATCTGGTCGGTCTGGGCAATGTGCACAAGCGCTATCCGCATGAATTGTCAGGGGGCCAGCAGCAGCGCGTGGCGTTGGCGCGGGCACTGGCTCCCAAGCCACGCCTGCTCCTGCTAGACGAACCTTTTTCCAACCTGGACGTGGATTTGCGCGAACGCCTGGCGCACGAGGTGCGCGGCATTTTGAAGCTGGCGGGTGCCACCGCGCTGTTTGTCACGCACGACCAGCTTGAAGCGTTTGCCATCGGTGACCGGATCGGCGTCATGCACGAAGGTCGTCTGCATCAGTGGGATGACGCCTATGAGCTCTACCACCGGCCCGCGACCCGATTTGTCGCCGACTTCATTGGCCACGGAGTGTTTACCCGAGCCCGGATTGCGCAGCAAGGCGACAACGTGGTGGTGCACACTGCGCTGGGTGACTTGAGCGATATGCTGGAATGCCCGCTACCCGGGGCTTTTCCCGATGGGGTGTGTGACGTACTGCTGCGCGCCGACGATATCGTGCACGACGATGCGGCTCCGGTGAAAGCGCAGATTCTGCGCAAGGCATTTCGTGGCTCCGAATTTTTGTACACCCTGCAGCTTCAGACCGGGGAAACCGTGATGGCACATGTACCGTCACACCACGACCACGCGCTCGGCGAATGGATTGGCATTCGCGCCGAAGTCGACCACGTGGTGACCTTTCAGCCCGAATAAATCTGTCCGCGAGCGGGGCTCGGGCTCGGAAAGCATTGCGGTTTAAAGCCGGGCGCTGCGCAAGCGCTCGACCTCCCTTTGCAGGTCGGCAGCCCAGGCGCGCCGGTTCCTACCATTGCAGCGTTGGGGTTCTCCGAAAACCACTTCAGCGCGAAGGCTCTTGACGCTCAAGGTTTCCCAAATCGAGACAAAAATTGAATCGTCATCGATATAGCGTGGCGCAAAACTGGTTTGCCCCGTGCTTGCATCCACAAAGCGCAGCGCCAGCGGCTGCACCGGCACGTCGGTAGATATCGCTGCCTGGAGCAGATTGGCGTGAAACGGCTTGAGGCTGATGCTGTCGCCGGTGGTGCCTTCGGGGAACACGGCGAGCACTTCTCCCAGCTGCAAGCGCTCAGCCATTTGGTGCACAACACGATGTGCATCGCGTTTGGACTCCCGCTCTATGTACAAGGTGCCGGCACCCGACGCGAGCGTGCCTACCAGCGGCCAGTGTTTGATGTCCGATTTGGAGACAAAGCGGCAGTAGCGCGAGGCATGCATCACCACAATGTCGAGCCAGGACAGGTGGTTGGCCACCAGCAGCGCAGGGCCGCAGACCACAGGGACACCCCTGACGGCCAGCTCGATGCCCACCCCCCGCAGCATGGCCTGAGCCCAGGCGTGAACGCGCGCTTCTTTCTCGCTTTGGCCGAGCTTGGGAAACAGGAAAACGATGGTCCATATGCAGCCGACGATATGACCCAGAGCCCATAGCAACCGACAGCCGGCCCTCGCCTGACGCATGCCGCTCAGGTCCCGTACGCGATTTGCCCACCCACAAGCGTCCATCGGACACGCGCTGGCAGCTGGTAGCCGGAAAAAGGTGTGTGCTTGCCCTGGCTGCGCAGCATATCGGTGCGGACGGTCCATTCAGACTGCGGGTCGAACACGCAGATGTCAGCCACTCCGCCCTGAACCAGCTGCCCGGCACTGGCCTGCAGAGTGCCCAGTGCGCTGCCAAGCACGCGGGCTGGTTCGCTGGTGAGCACCGCCAATGCGCGGACCAAGCCGACGCCGCTGTCCTGGCCCCACTTGCAGGCCAGGCCCAGCAACAGCTCCAACCCGGTCGCACCCGCTTCGGCCTCGGCAAAAGGCAGGGTCTTCGCATCGGCTTCCACCGGTGTGTGGTCAGACACCAGCGCGTCGATAGTGCCATCGACCAGCGCCTGCTGCAGCGCATCGCGGTCGCGCTGCTGGCGCAGCGGCGGCTCCAGGCGCATCCGGCTGTCGAAATAGCCAATGTCCACATCGGTCAGGTGCAGGCTGTTGATGCTGACGTCGCAGGTCACGCCCAGGCCCTCGGCCTTGGACCGGGCCACCAGCGCCACGCCGGCGGCGCTGCTGAGGCGGC
>JBKJZS010000194.1:0-2677 GCA_046714915.1 Polaromonas sp.
GGATCTGCACGCGCCGCTCGCCCGGCTTTGGGCGCTTGCGCGGTGCAACAGCTGCGGAGAGCTCAGGGCTCGCTTCAGACTCGAACTCAGTCATAAGGGTGTAAGAGTTGTTTCAAAAGACAAAGACAGTTGCTTTGGATTCTCGCACAGCCACGATGCCATGCCGTCAGGCATTTGGCCAGGCTGATCCCTGCCAGAGCCGGCCGTCCAGCGTTCCAGTTTGACTGGAGCGAAGAAGGCTTGGTGGGGGCGGCATTTATCACCGCATGCAAGTCTCGCATATGAAGCTGTGCGCCAGCCGGGCCTTCTGGCGGGTGGCCTACCCCAGTCAGGGTCACGAGATGCTGTTCGATGCCCACACCCGCTCCCGGATCAAGTCCGGGATGACGGCGCTTTTGGCTTAAGTAAGTGCCATTCGCATTAATGCGACCTGATCATGGTTCCGTAAGCCTGGTCAGTCAGGATTTCGAGCAGCATCGAATGCGGCACGCGGCCGTCGATGATGTGGACCGAATTCACGCCGCTCTTGGCCGCGTCCAGCGCGCCGGCGATCTTAGGCAGCATGCCGCCAGAAATCGTGCCATCAGCAAACAGCTCGTCGATCTCACGCGCCGTCAGGTCGGTCAGCAGCGTGCCGGATTTGTCGAGCACACCCGGGGTGTTGGTCAGCAACACCAGTTTTTCGGCCTTGAGCACTATAGCGAGCTTGCCCGCAACGACATCGGCATTGATGTTGTAGCTTTCATTGTCTTCACCAAAGCCGATCGGGCTGATGACCGGGATAAACTGGTCGCCCTGCAGGGCCTTCACCACGCTGGGGTCGATCGACACAATATCTCCGACATAGCCAATGTCGTGTTCTTTGGCCGGATTGTCGCGGTCGTTCATCCGGAGCTTTTGCGCGCGGATCAGGCCGCCGTCGCGCCCCGTCAGACCGACCGCCTTGCCGCCGGCCTGGTTGATCAGGCCCACGATGTCCTGCTGAACCTGACCGGCCAGCACCCACTCCACGACTTCCATGGTTTCTTCATCGGTCACCCGCATGCCCTGAATGAATTCGCCCTTTTTGCCGAGACGGTTCAGCGCCGCTTCAATCTGTGGGCCGCCGCCGTGAACCACCACCGGGTTCATGCCGACCAATTTGAGAAGGACCACGTCCTCGGCAAAGTCGGCCTGCAAAGCCGGGTCGATCATGGCATTGCCGCCATACTTGATCACCAGCGTCTTGCCGTGGAACTTGCGGATATAAGGCAGCGCCTGCGCCAGGATTTCAGCCTTGTCGCGCGGGCCTATGTGGGACAGGTCGGGGTCGGTAGAAGCGGTGGGGTTGGTCATGGGCTTATCAATACAGCTTGTCAAGGCGTCACTTTGGGCAAAACAATGACGAGAGGGCTCAGCTCTTGATGGCGAAGTCTTCTCTGGTCTGCCCCTGTTCCAGCAGCTTAACCAGCCAGCGGGGGGTCAGGCCGCGACCGCTCCAGGTCTCGCCATTGGGTCCGTGGTATTTGGCTGCGACGGGTTTGGCTGCATTTTTTGCAGCACCAGTGCCCGCCCGTTTTTTGGGTACCGTATCTTTTTTACTCTTACCCTTGGTGCCGCGCTTGACGGTTTGCAAATCCTTGATGGTGATCCCGAAGGCTTGCATCTTGGCCCGGATGTCCTGCACCGTGCTGTTGAATTCCCGCGCCTTGATGTCGGCGGCCTGTTTTTGCAGTTTTTCGATCTGCATCTGAATGTCCATCAAATTACTCAAGGCAAACTCCCTTTATTCAACATAATAATTCCCAACAAATGCAAGATCTTAATGGATTGGATTCAATTGCACGCTCAAAATTACATCAAACCTTATCCACGTCTTCCTGCCAGAGCAGTTTAATAATCAACTCGCGCCAAACAAAAGCGGCAGCCAACAAGGCGGACAGCAGCCCACCGAGTGCAATCACAAGCAAGGGGCTCGGGCGTTCGGGAGAAGCGGGGACGGAAGGCTTCGCAATAAACTGAGCCTGCGTCAGGAAACGGCCCGTAATATGCGAAATATCGGCGGTCAGTGACAACAGCTTTTCTCGCTCCGCCTCGGTTTTAACCTTCTTGCTGAAATCGACCATCACAGCAGACAGTTTGATCACGCTTTCGGTACCGCTGCGCGCCTGGCCCAAAGCTGCCTCAGCATCGACGAGCAATGCCTTGATGAAGGCCTGCTGCTCGAGCTCACGATCAAGCTTCTGCACTTTTTGGCGGGTTTCAATAATTTCAGCCTCGGCACCCACCAGTTGCGCCTGCGGAGACATAAACTTTTCATTGTCTTTTCGCACATCAACCACCTGCTGGCCCTCGCGCCGTGCCGATTCGGGGTAGCTAGCCACGATTTTCTTAAACGCCGCGGCTCGGGTTTGGGCCTGTTCAATCTCAAACTCATGCTTCAATTTGCGCTCCAGCGCGCGGTCAGAAAACTGCCAGTTTTCGACTTTCCAGCGAATCACCTGATCCCGCAAGGCCTCCTCGGTGGCGACATCTTTGACATACCCTCCCAGCCAGGCTGCGATATTGGCAGCCTTCACCGGGTCAGAAGCGGCATAGCTTAATCTCAAACCAAAATAGGCCGGCACGGGCTTGCGCTCTTGAGTCTTCTCACGTTCCTGCTCCATCTGAAGCAGGATATCCGGCAACTCCTTTACAT
>JBKJZS010000195.1:0-4494 GCA_046714915.1 Polaromonas sp.
AAGCTTCAACCGGAAAACGCCGCGCCGCAATTTCCAGCAAGCCGTCAAAGATCAGGCTTTCCACCAGTTCGAACTCGACCGACATGCTGGGCCCCATCTTCCACCCCGCGCCACCGGTCATGATGCATTCAGGCGCTTCGCCGCAGTGCCGCGTGGTGTTCTCCACCATGCGCTGGATCGCGCCGGCAATCGCAAAGGTGCCGCCGCTGGTCAAGGCGTCGCTGGTGTTGGTGGGAAAGTCCTTCACGTCGCCGGTGGGCACATGCAGGCCGGCCGTGCCGGATTCGAGCGCGCGCAGCATGATGCCATGGCCGGGCAAAATAATGCCGCCCAGAAACTTGCCGGAGGCGTCGATCGCTTCAACCGTGACCGCCGTGCCGACCATCACCACCACACAAGGTTTTTTGATGCCGCGCGCCTGCAGCCGGTGCCACGCTCCGATCATCGCGACCCAGCGGTCGGCGCCGAGGCGGGCCGGATGCTCATAGCCGTTGGTCACGCCGGCTTCCTGGGCACTGGGCACGACCCAGCGCGGCGCCACGTCCCAGAGATCCATCTGTTCGACCACGCGGCGCTTGACGGCGTCGCCGGCCACGATGCAGCCCAGGATGCGAGAGGGTGCGGGCAGGTTGTGCCATTCTTCATCGGCGAGCTTCTCGATGTTTTCCAGAAACACCGCACCATGGGCCAGCACCCGCGATCCTGCCACCGGGGCCGCATACTGCGCCCACTTCAGGCGGGTGTTGCCCACATCAAGTGCTAGAAAAGTCATGTGACAGGATTATGAACAGGTTCTTGGGCAAATCCCGCTGGCGGGCCGCTAGAGATTTTTCGGTAGCCGGCGACCGCCTTCCGAAACAAGCAATATGCCCGGTTCTTTAGCAGGCCAGCGTCACCGGCCTTTTGAAATCCACGTCGCCAGAGCGCACGGCTTCGTAGGCGCGCGAGGCCTTGAGCACCAGTGCGTCGCCAAACATCGGCCCGACAATCTGCAGGCCTATCGGCAAGCCCGCCGCCGTCAAGCCGCAGGGCACGCTACTGGCCGGCTGCTGCGTCAGGTTGAAAGGATAGGAAAACGGTGTCCAGCCCAGCATGGCCGCTGAATCCATCGGTGAATGCCCGGCCGGCCGCGCCTCGAATGCCGGCACGGCCACGCTGGGCGTGACGAGCAAATCAAAACGCTGCATGAACTGGCGCATGTGGCTGCCCAGCACACCGCGGCGCAGATGCAGGCGCTGCACGTCGAGCAGACTGAGCTTTTCGCCGAGCAGCGCCTGCGCGCGAAAATCAGGGTCGGTCAGCGCCTGCTGCTCAGCGGTAAGTGTGTTCCAGACCGTCCAGGCGCCAGCGAACCACAGGCCGGTGGTAATTTCCAGCGGGTCGTCAAAACCCGGGTCGATCTGCTCGATGTGGGCACCCAGTTCCGCCAGCTGAGCGACGGCCTTGGCGACCGCCTGCGCCACGTCAGCATGCACATTCCGGGCGTATCCCAGTGTCGGCGACCAGGCAATGCGCAAGCCCCGGATACCGTCCTCCAGCCCTTGCAGGTAGTCGCTGCTGTCGGGCGGCAATGACGTCCAGTCGCGCGCGTCCGGCTTTTTCAGCACATTCATCAGCAAGGCCGCATCGCCCACGCAGCGGCTGTGTGGCCCGAGATGCGCAACCGAGCCAAAGGGCGACAGCGGGTAGGCCGGCACCCGGCCGAAACTGGGCTTGAGGCCAAAGTTGCCGCAAAACGCCGCCGGGATGCGCACCGAGCCGGCGCCGTCGGTGCCGATAGCCAGCGGCCCCAGCCCGGCGGCTACCGCCGCAGCCGCGCCGCCAGAGGATCCGCCCGGGGTTTTGCTCAAGTCCCAGGGGTTGCGCGTGATGCCGGAGCGCGGCGAATTCGTCTCGCCCTTGCAGCCAAATTCGGGCGTCGTGGTTTTGCCCAGAATCACTGCCCCGGCTTCGCGCAGCCGCGCAGTGACCGGCGCGTCCATCTCCCAGGGCTGATTCGCGTCCACCGTGTGGCTGCCGCGCAAAGTCGGTAGGTCGCGGGTCAGGATCAGGTCCTTGATCGAAACCGGTACACCCTCGAGCTCGCCACAGGACTCGCCTTTAGACTCGCCATTTTTGCGAAAGCGCTGCCAGCGCGCTTCGCTGTCTCTGGCGGCCTGCAGCGCGGACTCGTGCGCTACCAGGCAGAAAGCATTGAGCTGGGGATTGATCCGTTCAATGCGCGCCAGCACGGCGCGTGTTGCTTCTACCGGTGAAGCCTGGCCGGTTGCGTAAAGTTGCAGCAACTCGGTCGCCGTGCAATCAGCGAGATCGGACCTATCTGCGGGTTGAGTCATCAAATTGCTCCAAGCATTCCGGTCGCCCCGAGGTAGCCAGGGACAATCGTGGGAAAAAGGGCTTAACTACCTCGGCCCGTCCGCAGTCATCGACTTTAAGGCCGGCGCCTGATCGAATCGGGTAAATTCTTCCACGGCAAATCAGCCGGGTCCGCCGCCATCGGTCCCGCCGCCTTGGCAATCAGAATGTCGGTTGCCGGATTGCGCACCAGCGGCGTGAAGTCGGCGCGGAAGTGGTTGGAGCTTTTGACCACGATGATTTTCATCGCCTCGGGGGTGATGCCGACCATGCGGAACAGCTCGCGGTCCAGCATTTGCTTTTTGCCGCTGCTGACTGCCACCAGCACGCCGTCAATGTCGAGACAGGCACAGGGCCCGAGGTGCACGGTGAGCCCGGTCATCATCAAGCCCTTGAGCGTGACAGTGCCGTCATGCACGGCGCGCACTTTGAACTCCCCGCGCACCGGCGGGTCGCTCAAGCGCCCGGTAAAAGTCGGCACGGCCTTGCCCAGGGTGGTGGAAATGGTCGCACCCGCGCCGGCGGCTGCGGCCATCGCCGCCGCCTCGGGATCGAACATCAGGCCGAGTGCGATCCGGCCGGGAAAACGCTGGCCTGCGCCTTGTTGCAGCAGGGCGTGCAGCAGGCCGGTCGTGTTACTGTCGCCGCCGGCCCCGGGATTGTCCTGGGTGTCGGCCATCACGACCGGTTTGTCGCTGTGCGCGGCCAGCGCCATGGCCTGGGTTACGGCGTCGGCGGAGTCCAGCGTAGCCAGCCGCCACTGCGTTGGTTCGGCCACGCGGGCACCCAGGCGTTGCACGGCTTGCTCAGCCTGTTCGCCATACCCCCAGACCATGGGCGCGCATTCTGCAAAATCAGCCGCTGGAAACGCCATGCAAAAACTCAGGACCGAGCCGTAGTCCCGGTCCAGCTCAAGGAGCTCTTCGTACAGGCTCTTGGCCGGTTCCATCCAGGTGCTTTGGGCGTTGAGGGGGATCAGGAAAGGCAGTCGCTGGAAGTGCAGCGGCTCGCGCCGCCCGAGCTTGATCCGGCGCGCGAGCAACTGCGCCGCGAGCTCGCCGGTGGCGGCCATGTCGACGTGGGGATAGCTGCGGTACGACACCAGCGCGTCGGCCTGCTGCAACATGCGCCGCGTGACGTTGGCATGCAGGTCCAGGCTCGCGACGATGGGGATGTCGGCGCCCACCACGCGGCGGATGCGCGCCAGCAGTTCGCCCTCGGTGTCGTCCACATGTTCGGCGACGGCCGCACCGTGCAGGTCCAGATAGACCGCATCGAAGCCGCCCTTGTGCACGTCGTCGAGGATGGACTTGCTAATGCGTTCGAACGCGTCCTCGGTCACATAGGAAGAAGGGATCGCACCGCACCAGCTGCTGGGGATCAGCTGCCAGCCCCTGGTGCGCGCCGCGTCGATGAAGCCGCCGATGGGAATGTTGATGCCCGTGAGCTTGTCCAGCATGGCCCGGCCATGAATAAAGGCGGGAAAGGAATCGCCGCGGTTGAACGCCGCCCAATCGGCCCGGGTGGGGGCGAAAGTGTTGGTTTCATGCTGGTAGCCAGCGACGAGAATTTTCATGCGATACCTCCGGGAGCGGCCGCGAGCAGGCGGCGTGTGTAGTCGTGTTGGGGATGGGCATACAGCTCGGCGGTGGGGCCCTCCTCCACAATTTTTCCGTGGTGCATAACGATAACGCGGTCGCACAGCTGCGCCGCCACCCGCAGGTCATGGGTAATGAACAGCAGGCCCAGGCCCAGCTCGGCCTGGATCTCGCGCAGCAGTTTCAAAATTTGCGCCTGCACGCTCACGTCGAGCGCACTGACCGCCTCATCGGCCACCAGCACGCGCGGCCGACAGGCCAGCGCGCGGGCAATTGCAATGCGCTGGCGTTGCCCGCCGGAAAACTGGCTGGGGTAGCGCTGCAGGCCTTCGGCCGGCAGCCTGACTTTTTCCATCAAACTGAGGGAAAGCGCCATGGCTTCTGCGTGAGTAGCTCCGAAATTAATAGCGCCTTCGACAATCGAATCGCCGACCTTACGGCGCGGGTTGAGCGAGCGGTTGGGGTCCTGGAACACCACCTGCACCTGGCTGCGCAAGGGCCGGAGCTGGCCTTCCTTGAAAGCAGCCACGTCGAGCATCGC
>JBKJZS010000196.1:0-9199 GCA_046714915.1 Polaromonas sp.
ACCCGTAGCGGCCTGAGCGCCAAGGAGAACGTCGCGCGGATGAACACTGGCCCCCACGCTTGCCACTGCGTGTGCTGCGCTGCCCCCCGAGGGGGCTGTGCTTGCTTGGGGCGGCCCTGCGCTGCGTTCGCTGGCGCCCACGCTGGCCACGGCGTGTAATACGCTGCCCCCCAGGGGGCCTGTTTCGGCTTGGTGCGGCCCGGCGTCGATACGGCCGTCCTCAACGTTTCCCGCACCGGGTAGCCAGGGGTCAACGTTACGGCCCAGCACGCGGTCCAGCGACGCACTGGGCAGGTTGCGAAACACCTCGCCTTCAGCCAGCCAGCGAGTCGGCTCCACATAGTGCAGTGTGATGCCATTGGTTTCAAAGTAGGGCTGCATCGCCGCCAGCAGCGTGCGGGATTCGTCTTCAAGCAAGCCCAGTGCGGCTGGGTCGGTCAGGGTCGCGTGCTCGCGGCCCATGGCCCAGCAGCATGGCGTGATGTGGGCCCAGGCCTCGCTGCCAGGATTGCCACCTGCTTGCCGGTGTTGCCAGGCGGCCCAGGGGATCAGTCCATCGGCAGCGTCCAGGCCGAGCGCTTTGGCCAGCACCCGCTCGTGCGGCGGCGACAGCGAACGGGCGTCACCGCTGTCGGTGTGTATCAGCTTCATGCCCTGCAGCAATTTGCCGAAGTGGCGAGAGCTCGCCGGCGGCATGTTTTTGACGGCGGACAGCCAGTCATCGGAGGTGCAGGCGGCAAAGGGCAGCACCCAATGGTGTTTGGACGGGGGGAGGGGCAAAGGCATCCCCTTATTGTCCGGGATGCCGCAACGTGATGCCACAATTGGCCCCATGCAAATCCCTTACGAGCTGATTTTGGGCTGGCGCTACACCCGCGCGGGCCGCGCGACACGGCGCAACGGTTTCATCTCTTTCATCTCCGGCGTCTCCATGCTGGGTATTGCGCTCGGTGTGGCGGCGCTGATCATTGTGCTCAGCGTGATGAACGGCTTCCAGAAAGAGGTGCGCGACCGCATGCTGGGCGTGATCTCGCACATCGAGGTGTTTGCACCGAACGGCGTGGCCCTGCCCGATGTGCAGAAAACCCTGGCCGAGATCAAGCAAAACCCGCAGGTGGTGGGTGCCGCCAGCTTTATTGCGGCGCAGGCCTTGTTGGCCCGCGGCGAGGATATGAAGGGCACCATCGTGCGCGGCATTGACCCGGCGCTCGAAAGCGAGGTCACCGACCTGGCCGTTGACCTGAAAGACACCGCGCTGCCCCGGCTCGTGCCCGGCGAGTTTGGCGTCGTGCTGGGCGGCGAGCTGGCCCGGTCGCTGGGTGTGCGTGAGGGCGACCAGGTGACTTTGATTGCCCCCAGCGGCCAGGTCACACCGGCCGGTGTCGTGCCGCGCCTGAAACAGATGACGGTGGTGGGCAGTTTTGACTCTGGCCACTTTGAGTACGACTCGGCGCTGGTGATGTTGCACCAGGACGATGCTGCCAAAATTTTCCGACTTGAAGGTCCGACCGGTATACGCATCAAGCTCAAGGACCTGCACCAAGCGCGCGAAGTGGCGGCGGAACTGGCGCGCAGCCTCAGCGGTGACCTGCTGATTCGCGACTGGACGCGGCAAAACAAAACCTGGTTTGCTGCGGTGCAGCTGGAAAAACGCATGATGTTCATCATCCTGACGCTGATCGTCGCTGTCGCGGCCTTCAATCTGGTCAGCACCCTGGTCATGACGGTGACCGATAAACGCGCCGACATTGCGATCCTGCGTACCTTGGGTGCCAGCCCGAGAAGCATCATGGGCATTTTTGTCGTGCAGGGTGCCATGGTCGGCGTGATCGGAACGCTCTCGGGGCTGCTGCTGGGCCTGGGCATCGCGCTTAACATTGACGTGATCGTGCCGGCGCTGGAGCAACTGCTCAACGCCAGCTTTTTGCCCAAAGACATTTACCTGATCAGCCGCATGCCCAGCGACCCCCAATACGCCGACATCATGCCGATTGCCGTCATCTCGCTGGTGCTGGCTTTTCTGGCCACCATCTACCCCAGCTGGCGCGCCAGCCGCGTGAATCCGGCGGAGGCCCTGCGTTATGAGTAGAGCCAGCGCCACCGCCGCTCGCCCTGTGTTTGTCGAAAATCCTCCCGTGGCTTCGACAAGCTCGGTCCGAACCGAAATCGTCTTGAGCGCGCGGGGCCTGACCAAGCGCTTTCATGAAGGTCCGATTGATTTGACCGTGCTGCACGGCGTTGACCTGCGGGTGCATGCTGGCGAAGCGCTGGCCATTGTCGGTGCTTCGGGGTCGGGAAAAAGCACCTTGCTGCACCTGATGGGGGGCCTGGATGCGCCGACCAGCGGGCAGGTCGAGCTCAAGGGACAGCTTCTTTCGGCGCTGTCAGCGGCCGAGCAGGGCCGTTTGCGCAACCAGCATCTCGGTTTTGTCTATCAGTTCCACCACCTGCTGCCGGAGTTCAGTGCGCTCGACAACGTCGCCATGCCCTTATGGATTCGGCGTCTTGCCCCAGAAGAATCCGCCCGGATAGCTACCAAAATGCTGGCAAAGGTGGGTCTGAAAGACCGCATCCATCACCGTCCGGCAGAACTCTCGGGCGGCGAGCGGCAGCGTGTGGCGATTGCCCGTGCGCTGGTCACGCAGCCGGCCTGTGTGCTGGCCGATGAACCCACCGGCAACCTTGATCGCTCCACCGCCGATGGTGTGTTTGAACTGATGCTGCAACTGGCGCGCGACTTCGGCACAGCCTTTGTGATGGTGACGCACGACGAGTCGCTGGCGGCGCGCTGTGGTCGGCGCTTCAGGCTGGTGGAGGGGCGGTTGTCCGAGTGGGACTAGAGCGCCGTGCGCGACCAAGACCAGCTCCGGGTAATGCAACCGCAAATGTATCGGATGAAACTATGGGGCCGGTAGCCAAGCGGAGGGAAGATCAAACGCCATGAAAAATGATCACTCCGTCAGAGAAATCGTTGCTTACCACGAGGCGGGGCCCGCCGTCATCACATGGGTACTCAAGCAGCCGTTGTACCGAATCTACATTAGTGTTTCGAGGAAAGGTCTCGCGTCAAGATCGTCCTGAAGGGAGAACAGTGGCGTTGCCATCGCCCACATCCAGACAAAGAAGCCAGGCGCTACCAGGTCGAAGAGGCTCGGGAACTGCTTGAACGTGTTGGAGTTGATGCATGAATACTATGAAGCACAAAGGCTATACCGCTCGTATTGAATTCGACGAGCGCGACAACATTTTTGCTGGTCGCGTTCTTGGTTTGCGCGCGTTGATCAGTTTTCATGGCGAGACGGTCGCTGGGCTGCGTGCTACTTTCGAAGCTGCGATTGAAGACTTCCTGCTCGATTGCAAAGAGCAAGGCCTCAAGCCAGAAAAGCCTGCCTCGGGCAAGCTCATGCTTCGTGTTCCACCAGAGGTTCATGGGGCGGCGCTGGTGGCTGCTCAAGCTTCTGGCAAAAGCCTCAATCAATGGGCCACCGAGGTGTTGCAAACTGCTGCGCACGTGTGAGCACCCCATCAGTGCCGGAAACCGCGCCCCCTTAAAGAATCCGGTTAAACCATAGCAGTGACAGTGCGGCCGACACCAGCGCCAGCGCGGCGGCTCCCAGAGCCAGCAGTCCGGAGATTTCGGTTTCTTTTTTCTCCACGGTCAGGCGCGAGCTCAGCGTTTCGTAGACCTTTTTCAGATCTGCTGCCGTGCCTGCATAAAAGTAGTCAGCCTGGGTCTTGGTGGCAATCGCCTTGAGGGTTTCTTCGTCGAGTTTGACGCGCATTGACCAGCCTTCAAAGCCTATGGTTTCGCCATCGACCGTGCCTATTCCCACGGTGTAGATACGCACGCCGCGGTCGGCGGCCATCTTGGCAGCTTCCAGCGGGTCAACGCCGGTGGTGCGCTGGCCGTCTGTGAGCATGATGATGGCTGCCGAAGTGTAGGAACCCGGCGCCACGGGCGTGAAATCTTTCTTGTCCTTTTTTTCGCCATCGATGGCAAAGCCGCGCTGTCGGTCGCGTCCGCCCTGTAGCGACTGCAGGTCGATGCCCGCGTCGGGGAACAGCGTCGCCAGCGACATCACAATGCCGTTGCCGGTGGCAGTGCCGCGTTGCAGTTGAAAACGGTCAATGGCTGTGACCAAGTCCTCTCGGTTCACGGTCGGAAGTTGAGCCACCTGGGCCGACCCGGCGAACGCGACGATGCCGACCTTTACATGTCGCGGGAGCTCTGACAGAAAAGACTTGGCGGCGTTTTGCGCCGCGACCATTCGGTTCGGCTGGACATCTGTCGCGCGCATGCTGCCCGAGACATCCATGGCCAGCATGATGGTCTGCTGGTTGGACGGCAGCGTGACTACAGCCGAGGGCCGGGCCGCGGCCAGCAGCATCAGGGCGATGGCCAGCAAAAACAGCAGTGGCGGGATGTGACGCCGAATATTCTGACTCGCTCCCATGGCTTCGCGCACGATAGACAGGCTGGCATAACGCAGCGCCAGTTTCTTTTTGCGCCGCAGCAACCAGAGGTAGATGAGGACCAGCAAGGGGATGGCCAGCAACAGCCACAGGAACTCGGGCCAGAGGAATGTCATGGGTGGTTTCATGGAGGTGCCTCCTTCGGGCCGCGCTCAGGCGGCCGCCTTCAGATGGGCGGGCAGCCGGCTCTGGCCGCTTTTGCTTGCGCCTGATGTCTGTCCGCGGCGCTTGCGCAATTCGGTAAAACGCACGATGGCATCAACCAGGTTGCCGTCGGTGGACAGCTCCAGCGTATCGACCCCTGCGCGTACCAGGGCTTGCCGCAGATCGGCTTCACGCTGCGCTGCAATGCGTGCAAAGCGTTTGCGAAAGCCAGCATCGTGGGTGTCGACCAGCAATTGCGCGCCGGTCTCCGCGTCGCGAATCGGAAGCAGCCCGAGGTCGGGCAGCTCCAGTTCCATCGGATCGAGCAGGCGCACGGCTACCACCTCGTGGCGTTGCGCCAGCTGGCCCAGCGTTTTTTCCCAGCCGGGCTCGCTGATGAAGTCCGAGACCACGAACAGGGTCGAGCGCCGGCGGATCAGGTTGGCCGCGGACCGCAGCAATTCGTCCAGGCGTGTGGTCATCGCGGTGGTGGTTTCGGGGCGTGCCTGCATCGTGTGCCACAAGTGCAACACGTGGCGCCGGCCGCCGCGCGCGGGAACCACAGTGTCCACGCCGGTACCATAAAGCATGGCGCCCACACGGTTGCCATGGCGCGTCAGCACACGGGCGAGCACTGCGACAAATTCGGCCGAAACCTCGCTTTTCCGGTGGTTGCCCGAGCCAAAATCGACCGAAGGGCTCAGATCCAGCAAAAACCAGGTGGCCATTTCGCGGTCTTCGGTGAAGACGCGGACATGCGGCGACTGCAAACGCGCCGTCACATTCCAGTCAATGTGACGCACATCGTCGTGGTGCTGGTACTCGCGCAGATCGGCCAGATCCATGCCGGTGCCGCGCATGAGTGTGCGGTAGTCTCCTTGCAGCAGTCCGTCGAGCCGGCGCAGCACCGTCCATTCCAGACGGCGCAGCACCTGCTCGGCACTCGCGGGTGATGCACTAGGCTGCGAGCTTTTCATGAGGGGAAGCAGGGGTAGTGCCCGGCCGCAGCGCAGGGCCGCCCCAAGCAAGACCAGCCCCCTCGGGGGGCAGCGACGACAGGTTAGTGCGGCGTGTGGGGGCCATATCTTCAGGCGGCGAGCTTTTCATGTTCAAGCGGCTTGGCCGGGGCCGGGACTTTGGCCATGATTTTGTCGATGACGGTGTCCGCACTCAGCCCTTCAGACAATGCTTCGTAGGAGAGCACCAGGCGGTGCCGCAGTACATCGGGCACCAGATCCGTCATGTCCTCGGGCAGCGCATACGTGCGACCGCGCAGCATCGCCAGCGCTCTCGCGCCTTCGGTCAGGTTGATGGTGGCGCGCGGGCTGGCGCCAAAAGTGATGAAGCGGGCCAGGTCTTTCAGGCCGTGTTTGTCGGGCGTGCGGGTGGCCGAGACCAGACGTACTGCGTACTGGATTAGCGCGGGGTCCACATAGACCCGGCGGCATTCGCGCTGCAGTTCCGACAGCTGTTCGGTGCTGGCCACGCTTGAGACTGTGACCGCCGGGCCGGTCACGCGCTGGACGATCACAAACTCCTCTTCGTCGGTGGGGTAGTCCACCAATACCTTCATCATGAAGCGATCCACCTGCGCCTCGGGCAGCGGGTAAGTGCCTTCGGTTTCAATCGGGTTTTGGGTCGCCATCACCAAAAAAGGCTCGGGGACTTTATGCGTAATACCGGCAATCGTGACTTGGCGCTCCTGCATCACTTCCAGCAGAGCGCTTTGCACCTTGGCCGGGGCGCGGTTGATTTCGTCGGCCAGCAGCAAGTTGGTGAACACCGGGCCCAGCGCGGTGCTGAAGTCGCCGGTTTTCTGGTTGTAGATGCGGGTGCCGACCAGATCGGCAGGCACCAGGTCGGGCGTGAACTGGATGCGTTTGAAGTTGCCGCGCACGGTGCTGGCCAGCGTCTTGACGGTCAGGGTTTTGGCGAGGCCCGGCACGCCTTCGACCAGCAGGTGGCCCTGCGCCAGGATGGCGACCATCACACGCTCCAGAAATCGGTCCTGTCCCACCACCACGCGTTTGACTTCGTAGAGAATTTGCTCCATGAGCTGCGCGGTGTTGGTGTCCTGTGAGGATGGCTGTGTGTGCATGGGAAGTGTCTTTCAAAAAGGATGCATGCCGACGGCGGAGGCGGCGTTTTCTATAGGCACGGCAAAAGCGATGCCGACAAAACTGCGCTGCTGGTTGGGGTTGTAGATGGCCGTCACGATGCCGACCACCTCGCCATCCATGGTCACCAGCGGGCCGCCCGAGTTGCCGGGGTTGGCGGCGGCGTCAAACTGGATCAGATTGGTAATCGCCTGCTTGCCCTCGGGCGAGCGGAAAGTGCGTTTCAGGCCCGAAATCACGCCGGCCGAGGCCGACGGCCCGATGCCGAAGGGATAACCCACCGCCAGTACATGGTCGCCGGGCGCCAGGTCGGCGGTGGAGCGCATGGTCGCCGCAATCATGTCATCGGGGATTTTGTGGGCCTGCAGCACGGCCAGATCGTTCTCGGGCTGCAGGCCCGTGATGCTGGCGCTGGATTCCAGCCCGTCCGCAAACACCACCTTGATGGTGTGGGCGCCCTGCACCACATGCAGATTGGTCAGGATGATGCCCTTGTCGACAATGACCACGCCGGTGCCGACGCCGTATTCGACGTCTTCCGTACCATCCTTGCTTTTGCCGTAACCGGTGACGCGCACGACCGACGGGCGAATTACCTCATAGGCTTTGGCGACCGCGGACGGCAGCTGGGTCGTTTCCAGCGTCTTCAATACTGCGGCGTTGATGTCTTCCTGAGTCAGCCTGCGCTGCATTGGCCGCAGCGCAAGCGACAGGCTGATGAGCAGCAGCACCGTCAGTATCAGCACGGCCGACCAGAGCAGGCGCGGACTGGACCAGGAAAGGTTGGGTGGCGCCCTTGCAGGCGCCTGTGCCGCAGTCGCGGCCTGCACCAGGTTGTCCGCGCGCTGTTCGCGCTCCGGGTCCCGAGGGGGTCGGCTGGAGCTGCTGTAAAGGGCTGGCCTGCGCATCCGTTTCACCTGTGGCTGTGGGGTTTCTGGACTGACGCGTGCACGTTATCACGTCTTGCTCTTCCCTGCACTTTATTCAGGCATGCGAGGGGGATATCGCCACCTCCTTCAGGCATTATTCGGACATGCCCAACTGGATAGATACCCACTGCCACCTGGATGCCCCGGAATTCAATGCGGACCGCGCTGCCATGCGGGCGCGGGCAACCGCCGGGGGCGTAATGCATTGCGTATTGCCCGCGGTTGGGGTGTTCAATTTTGCCGCCGTGCGTGCGCTGGCGCAAGAGTTTGGGGACAGCTACGCACTGGGAATTCACCCCCTGTCTGTCAATCAGGCGGAGGACGGGGATCTGGCGCTGCTGGATGCTGAACTGGGCCTGCGAAAGGCCGATCCGAGGCTGGTGGCGGTCGGTGAAATCGGGCTTGACTATTTTGTGCCGGAACTGACGCACGGCCCGCTGCGCGAACGCCAGGAATACTTTTACCGTGAGCAGCTCAAGCTGGCGCGTAAACACGGCTTGCCGGTGATCCTGCACGTGCGACGCTCGGCGGACCGGCTGCTCAAATATTTGCGCGATGTGTCGGTGCCGGCGGCGGGTTGGTCTGGCATTGCCCATGCGTTTAACGGCAGCGCGCAGCAGGCCGGGGAATTCGTCAAGCTGGGGTTCAAACTGGGTTTCGGTGGCGCCGTCACTTACGAGCCGGCCCTGCAGCTCAGGCGGCTGGCGAGTGAGTTGCCGATCGGGGCGCTGGTGCTGGAAACCGACGCGCCGGACATTCCTCCGCATTGGCTGTACAAAACCGCAGCGCAGCGCGCTCAGGGGCAGGACCAGGGCCGAAACGAGCCTGCCGAGCTGCCGCGCATTGCGGCCGAGGTGGCGCAGCTGCGCCACATGACGGTCGATGCGCTGGCGGCGGCAAGCACGGCGAACGCGCTGGCAGCGCTGCCCAAACTCAAGGCGCTGGTTCCGTGTTGACCGGCTTGACCCCGCTCATTTCCAGCCGCACGCGCCTCTGCATATTGGGCAGTTTTCCCGGCGCGGCCTCGCTGGCGGCGCAGCAGTACTATGGGCACCCGCAAAACCACTTTTGGAAGATTTTGCAAGCCATTTGGCCCGATGGTCCAATAGGGACGAGCGCAGATAGCTATCAAATTCGTAGCAAATGGCTGCTGTCGAAGCGGCTGGGCGTCTGGGACGTGTATGCGGCGTGCGAACGTGAAGGTAGCCTCGACAGCAATATCCGTCATGTGCTCGTGAACGATTTTGCGGCGGTGAAGCAGCTTTGCCCCGAGCTGCAGGCCATCGCCCACAATGGGGGCGAAAGTTACAAGCACGTGGAACATGTGCGCGCGGCATTGGAGCGCGCGCCTGCCATCGTGCGCCGCGCCGGGCCGCCCCAAGCAAGCCCAGCCCCCCTGGGGGGTAGCGAAGAGCACGAAGTGACGAGCGTGGGGGCCGCGGGATTCAGCGCCGGGCCGCCCCAAGCAAGCCCAGCCCCCCTGGGGGGTAGCGAAGAGCACGAAGTGACGAGCGTGGGGGCCGCGGGATTCAGCGC
>JBKJZS010000197.1:0-5783 GCA_046714915.1 Polaromonas sp.
ACACTACGTGGTCCAGGACGGCGAGGTTGTTATTGTTGACGAGTTCACGGGCCGCCTGATGTCACGCCGGCGCTGGAGCGACGGTTTGCACCAGGCCGTCGAGGCCAAAGAGGGCGTGCAAATCCAGGCTGAAAACCAGACCCTGGCTTCGATCACCTTCCAGAATTACTTCCGCCTTTACGGCAAGCTGGCTGGCATGACCGGCACCGCCGATACCGAGGCCTACGAGTTTCAGGAAATTTACGGCCTGGAGACCACCGTGATTCCGCCCAACCGTCCGAGCCGGCGTGATGACCAGCTCGATCGCGTGTACAAAACCACGCGTGAAAAATACGAGGCGGCCATCAAGGACATTCGCGAATGCCACGAGCGCGGCCAGCCGGTGCTGGTAGGTACCACGTCGATTGAAAACTCGGAAATCATCGACCAACTGCTGGAAAAAGAAAATTTGCCGCATCAGGTGCTCAACGCCAAGCAGCATGCGCGCGAAGCCGACATCGTGGCCCAGGCCGGTCGCTCGAGCATGATCACGATCGCCACCAACATGGCCGGCCGCGGTACCGACATTGTGCTCGGCGGCAACGTGGAAAAACTGGTTGAAGCTGTAGAGGCCGACGAGTCGATGGACGCGGGCGCCAAACAGGCTGAAACTGCGCGCCTGCGAGCGCAGTGGACGCAAGATCATGAGCAGGTCAAAGCGCTCGGCGGCTTGCGCATCATTGCAACCGAACGCCACGAATCGCGCCGCATCGACAACCAGTTGCGCGGTCGCTCCGGCCGTCAGGGCGACCCGGGCTCCTCGCGTTTTTACCTGAGTCTGGACGACCCGCTGATGCGCATTTTTGCCGGCGACCGGGTCCGGGCCATCATGGAGCGACTCAAGATGCCCGACGGCGAGGCGATCGAGGCTGGCATCGTGACGCGCAGCATCGAGTCCGCGCAGCGCAAGGTTGAAGCGCGCAACTTCGATATCCGCAAGCAGTTGCTGGAATACGATGATGTGGCCAACGACCAGCGCAAGGTGATTTACCAGCAGCGCAACGACATCATGGACGCGGCCAGCCTGCAGGAGCAGATAGCGTCCTTGCGTGAAGGCTGCTTCACCGATCTGGTCCGGCAATATGTGCCCCCAGAAAGCGTCGAGGAGCAGTGGGACATTGCCGGCCTTGAAAAAGTGCTGCGCGACGAATGGCAGATCGAGTTGGCGCTGCAGAATGACGTGCAGGCGGCGAGTGCCATTACCGACGAGGATTTGCTGGAGAAAGTGAATGCCGCCGCCAACGCTGCTTTCGCCAGCAAGGTCGAAAAAATCGGCGAAGAGAACTTCATCCAGTTTGAGCGAATTGTGTTGTTGCAAAGCATAGACACGCAATGGCGCGAGCATTTAAGCGCGCTCGACTATCTGCGCCAGGGTATTCATTTGCGCGGCTATGCGCAAAAGCAGCCCAAGCAGGAATACAAGCGCGAAGCTTTTGAACTGTTTGGACAGTTGCTCGACAGCGTGAAAAATGAAGTCACCCGAATCCTGATGACGGTGCAGGTTCAGTCGGGCGAACAACTCGGGCAGGCGGCCGAGGAAATGGAAAACCGGGCAGAAAACATTGCCAACGTGACCTACACGGCCCCGACCGCAACTGGCGAAGTGCAGACCACGGTCGATGAGGAGTCGCGACGCCGCAACCCGACCCGGCCCGCCCCGGGGGTGCCGCGCGTCGGTCGCAACGATCCCTGCCCCTGTGGTTCAGGCAAAAAGTACAAACTCTGCCACGGAAAGCTGAACTAGGCTTCCGCCTCGAATCCGACTGTCCGTCACCTGGAGTCAAGAAAAACATGCCTGTCAATCTGGTCGCCACGCCCGCCGCAGATCTTCACCCGGTACCGGGCGTGCGCTGGGGCATTGCCGAAGCGGGGATACGCAAGGCCGGTCGCAAGGACCTGGCCGTGCTGTTGCTTGATGAGGGGGCCTCTGTGGGCGCGGTGTTCACGCAAAACCGTTTTAGCGCCGCACCGGTTCAAATTTGCCGTGAGCATCTGGCCAGAACCGTCGGCAAAAACGCAGTTCAAGGCCAAGGTATTCGCGCGCTGCTGATCAACACCGGCAATGCCAACGCCGGCACCGGGACCGATGGCTTGAACCGCGCACAGTCCATTTGCATTGCACTGGCGCGTGAACTCAACCTCGACCCGGAGCAGATTCTGCCGTTCTCCACCGGCGTGATCATGGAGCCCTTGCCGCATGAGCGCATTGCAGCGGGCCTGCCTGCCGCGCTGGCGGACGCCAGCCAGGACCACTGGGGCAAAGCCGCTGAAGCCATCATGACCACCGACACCGTGGCCAAGGCGTTTTCAAGCCGCATCACCCTGGGTGGCGCCATCGTCACCATCACTGGCATCAGCAAAGGCGCGGGCATGATTCGCCCCAACATGGCGACCATGCTGGGCTTTATGGCGACAGACGCTTGTGTTTCACCCGATTTGATGGCGCAGCTTGCCCAAGAGCTGGCCGACGGTTCTTTCAACCGGGTCACGGTCGATGGCGACACCTCGACCAACGATTCTTTTGTCGTGATGGCGACGAATCAGGCCAAACACCCCCCGATAACCTCCCTGGACAGCGCAGAGGGAATGGTTCTGCGTGCTGCCCTGATGAGAGTTGCGAAACTGCTGGCACAGGCGATTGTGCGCGACGGCGAAGGTGCCACCAAGTTCATCACCATCCAGGTTGAAGGTGGAAAAAATGGCGCCGAGTGCCGCCAAGTGGCTTATGCGATCGCTCATTCTCCGCTGGTCAAGACCGCTTTTTTTGCCAGTGATCCCAATCTGGGGCGCATTCTGGCCGCTGTGGGGTATGCCGGCATAACCGACCTGGACCCCACCCGGATCGATCTGTACCTGGACGATGTGCTGGTGGCCAAAAACGGTGGCCGGCATGCGGGCTATGCCGAAGCCGATGGCCAGCGTGTGATGAAACAAGGTGAAATCACCGTGCGTGTGCTGCTGGGTCGCGGCGCAGCCGCTGACACCGTCTGGACCTGTGACCTGTCTTACGACTACGTCAAGATCAACGCAGACTACCGAAGCTGAACGTCCCCACTTTTAAACCGTACCTCCTCTGACCATGAACGAGCAATTTGAACGCCTGATGGTGCGCGCGGAGTCCCTGCTTGCGCGCATCGAATCCATGTTGCCGCAGCCGCTGTCTGCCCCCGACTGGAATGCAGCCATCGCCTGGCGCTACCGCAAACGCAGTTCCGGCCATGGCGCGCTGGAGCCAGTCAAACATTTGGGTGTCATGGGGCTGGCTGACCTGAAGGAGATAGAAGCGCAAAAAGAAAGAATCCAGCGCAATACCCGGCAGTTTGTCGATGGCAAGCCTGCCAACAATGTGCTGCTCACCGGCTCCCGCGGCACCGGCAAGTCCTCATTGATCAGGGCCTGTCTCAACGAATACGCGCCCCAGGGCTTGCGCTTGATCGAAGTGGACAAGGCGGATTTGACGGACTTGCCCGACATCGTTGATGTGGTGGGTGAGCGGCCCGAAAAATTTATTGTGTTTTGCGATGATCTGAGCTTTGACGAAGGTGAGCCCGGCTACAAGGCACTCAAATCGATTCTCGATGGCTCGGTGGCCGCAGCCGCCCCCAACGTGCTGATTTACGCCACCAGCAACCGGCGTCATCTCTTGCCCGAGTACATGGCCGAAAATCTGACTTATACCCACACCGAGGATGGCGAGGTTCATCCCGGCGAAGTGGTGGAAGAAAAAATCTCGCTGTCCGAGCGCTTTGGGTTGTGGGTGAGTTTTTACCCCTTCAGCCAGGACGAATACCTCACCATCGTCGCGCAGTGGCTGTCATCGTTCGGTGTCGGCAACGAGGCCATCGCTGCCGCCCGTCCGGCCTCGCTGGTGTGGGCGCTGGAGCGCGGTTCACGCAGTGGTCGCGTAGCCTACCAGTTTGCCCGCGACTACGCGGGCCAAAATGACGTCCCCACGCTTGTCGCTCCGCGTACTACGCTGCCCCCCGAGGGGGCTAATTTTCCTGGGGGCGGGGGCCCGTCCGAAAATTCTCTCGGTCGTCCGGCATGAGTGTTTTGGTGGCGCATGGTGAGCAGCCGCGCGAGGGTGGCGCCGACCGCAAGGTGGTCGATGTGGCGGTTGGCGTGCTGGTGCGGGCTGACGGCGATTTCCTGCTGACTTCACGTCCGAACGGCAAGGTCTACGAGGGCTACTGGGAGTTTCCGGGCGGCAAACTGGAAAAAGGCGAGTCGGTCGAGCAAGCACTGCGACGCGAACTGCGCGAAGAGATCGGCATCACGATTGGACCCGCACAGCCCTGGAAGGTTGAGTTGGTGGACTATCCGCATGCTCTGGTGCGGCTCAATTTCTGCAAGGTGTTTACCTGGACGGGAGAGCTGCAAATGCACGAAGGTCAGTTGTTTGCGTGGCAGCGGTTACCGGTAGAGGTTCAGCCTGTGTTGCCCGGAACGCTGCCCGTGCTGGAGTGGTTTGCCAGCGAGCGGGCATTTGAAGGCGCGACGCACGCGGTGGGTTAATAGCTGCTGCCTTATTCACGACGCCACTCGCGGATTAATTTGCTCTTTTATTGATAGCTGTATTCGCCCACTGAGTATGGGATGGAGTCGCATTTCACTTAAAATTCCTGGCATCTTGCTGAAACCGTACTAAGCCGCAAACTCCCACTGTTTTTTAGCGCCCAGCACCGCATCCGGGTACACGGCTTTGCCGCGCGAGCCGTTGTAGCGACCCAGGCCCATAAATAGGTCGCCTTTTTCCCGGTCCAGGTAATGCCGCAGGATCACGCAGCCAAAACGCAGATTGGTCTGCATGTGAAACAGTTTCGCTGCATCGCTGTCCCCGATCACCCGGGTCCAGAAGGGCATGACCTGCATGTAGCCGCGTGCGCCAACCGGGCTCACTGCGAACTTGCGGAAATTGCTCTCCACTTGAATCAACCCGAGCACCAGCGCTACGTCCAGCCCGGCGCGTTTGCTCTCATACCAGACGGTTTGTAAAAATTCCTTGCGAATTTGCCACTCGGGTTTCTTCTTTTTGAGGCGGTCGCTCGTGGCGCCCAGCCAACGCAGGTAAGACAGGCGGCTTTCGGTATCGCGGAACTCGGGGACCGGCGGCGCGCGGTTGGCAATGGCTGAACTCAGCGCGGTGCGGACCGAGTCGATCAGCGGTTCTTCAATCTGGGCACCGGCGCTGGATTGCTCTGAAAATAATAGCACCCCCCCCCCGGCGGACAGAGTCTGCAGGCATTTTCTTCTTGATATTTTCGCTGTCCCCACCGGTGTCGTGATGCCGGGTGGCGGCGAATACAGGGATAAGTCGGAAGACGTCATGCAGCTCAGAGGGCCAGTTTTCCCTTGAGGAAGGTGAATGCGTCGGCAACGCCGATCTTGCTGGAAGCCGCGTCGCGGCGATGCTGGTATTCCAGCTGGCCCTCTTTCAGGCCGCGGTCCCCGATCGTGATGCGATGCGGCACCCCGATCAGTTCCCAGTCTGCGAACATGGCGCCAGGCCGCTCGCCACGGTCATCGAGTATCACGTCCACGCCAGCAGCCATCAACTCGCCGTAAAGCTTGTCTGCAGCGGTCTGCACCTCGGGGAAGCGGTCTGGACTGATGGGGCAGAGCACCACGGTAAAGGGAGCAATCGAATCTGGCCAGATGATGCCGCGATCGTCGTGGTTTTGTTCAATGGCTGCAGCGGGCAGGCGCGTGATGCCGATGCCGTAGCAGCCCATCTCGAGGAACTG
>JBKJZS010000198.1:0-7019 GCA_046714915.1 Polaromonas sp.
CGCCAGCAGGGCGCCCTGACAAGGCAACAGGATGCGCAGCGCAGGCAAGCCGAAGAGTCTTTGGGGCAGCGCGCCCTGCGCGAGCAGGCGCAAAAAAATGCCAACCTGCCGCCGCCCACTTCGGCCCGCCAGGCTGACCAGGATGCACAGGCCGCGGCCGAACGCAGCGCAGCAGAGCAGGCCCAGCGCGCGCAGCAGCAGCTGCAGCGCGACCAGCAGCGTCAGCAAGCTGAGCTGGCCCGCCAGCAGGAACAGCAAAGACGGCAAAACGACGAACTGGCCGGCCAGCGCATGATGCGTGAGCAGGCACAACGGCTGCAAGCGCAACAACAGCTGGAGCAACAACGGGAGCAAGCGCGCCAGATGCAGGAGCAGCAACGCCACCAGCAGGTGCTACAACAGCAACAGCAACGGGCCCAGCAAGACCAGCAGCGGAAAAATGACGAATTGTTGGGCCAGCGCGCGATGCGTGAGCAAGCGCAACGGCAACAGGCGCAACAACAGCAGGAACAACGACAACTGGAGCAAGCGCGCCAGATACAGGAGCAGCAGCAACGAGCCCAGCAACGACAGAACGAAGAAGGCCAGCGCGCCCTGCGTGAACAAGCGCAACAGCAACAGGAGCAGCAACGCCAACAGCAGGCACAACGACAGCAAGAGCAACAACGGAAAAGCGAAGAATTACTGGTCCAGCAGCGCGCCCTGCGTGAACAGGCGCAACGGCAACAGGAGCAACAACGAGCCCAGCAAGACCAGCAGCGGCAAGCACACGAACAGTCGCAGCGCAGGCAACAGGCAGGGGAGAAGCAGCAAGCCCGGCAGGCCGATGCCGCCCGTGCCCGCGAGTTGCGGCCAGAGGGCGGCCCCAACCGCCACAAAGAACAGTGACGATCCGGCCACAACCGCTGGAGTCGCCGAAACGCTATAAAACTGATAGCTGCTTGCGCATATAGAACATGGCCTTCAGCCTCTTTTCCTTACGAATTCGTAATTTCTCAAGTCCCCCGCCCAACCCGAGAGGATGCCCCAGGCCTCACAGGCCGTGGGCCGCGCTTGGCTTTCCCCTTCAGCCCAGTCCGTGTGGTCGTGACCCCGCAAAGCAACCCATGCAGCTTGCCTGGCACCCGAATGCCGCCCTGATTGGCGTGCACCAGGGAAGCGCCCGGCACCGCTTGCCCGCGTCTGGTCGGGGTGGCCGCGCCGCAAAATCGGACAGCGCAGTGCAGTGATTGAAGGAAGGTGGCAAGGCAGGCTCCCGCTCCTGCTGAGGCACGATTTTCTGGCGTCTGCTTTTGGCACAATCAGGTTCCAAAGAATCCGTTGCGCCAAGCTATCGGCTCATCGTATGCTCTTTAAACCTTATGATTAGACGGATGTCCGAGTTGCGATTTTTGTTCGCAGCAAGGGCCATCACCAATTGGAGAATGCTATGAGCCATGCCGGAAAAAAAGCCAGCTTCCACTGGGCTGATCCGCTGCTGCTGGACCAGCAATTGAGCGACGACGAGCGCATGGTGCGTGACACCGCACAAGCCTATTGCCAGGAAAAACTGGTGCCGCGCGTGCTGGAGGCCTTCCGCCATGAACGCACCGACGCCTCGATTTTCCGGGAGATGGGCGCACTGGGCCTGCTCGGCAGCACCATCCCCGAAGCCTACGGCGGCGCCGGGTTGAACTACGTCTGTTATGGCCTGGTCGCGCGCGAGGTCGAGCGCGTCGACTCCGGCTACCGCTCCATGATGAGCGTGCAATCCTCGCTGGTGATGGTGCCTATCCATGAGTTCGGCAATGAGGCGACGAAGCAGAAATACCTGCCCAAACTGGCGACCGGTGAATGGATTGGCTGCTTCGGCCTGACCGAGCCCAACCATGGCTCCGATCCCGCCGGCATGATCACCCGCGCGCGCAAGGTGGCCGGTGGTTACGCGTTGTCCGGCAGCAAGATGTGGATCACCAACAGCCCGATCGCCGACGTGTTTCTGGTCTGGGCCAAGGACGATGAGGGCGCGATTCGCGGCTTCATCCTGGACAAAGGCAGCAAGGGCCTGAGCGCCCCGGCGATCCACGGCAAGATCGGCCTGCGCGCGTCGGTCACCGGCGAGATCGTGATGGACGCGGTGTTCTGCCCCGAGGAAAACGCTTTTCCGGAGGTGCGTGGCCTCAAAGGTCCGTTCACCTGCCTGAATTCGGCCCGTTACGGCATTGCCTGGGGCGCACTGGGCGCGGCCGAAGACTGCTTTCACAAAGCCCGCCAATACACGCTGGACCGAAAGCAGTTCGGCCGTCCGCTGGCCGCCAATCAGCTGATCCAGAAAAAGCTGGTGGACATGGAAGTCGACATTGCGCTCGGGCTGCAGGGTTGCCTGCGCCTGGGACGCATGAAGGACGAAGGCACCGCCGCGGTCGAGATCACCTCGATCATGAAGCGCAACTCCTGCGGCAAGGCGCTCGATATTGCCCGTACGGCGCGCGACATGCTGGGCGGCAACGGCATCAGCGATGAGTTCGGCGTTGCGCGCCACATGGTCAACCTTGAAGTCGTCAACACCTACGAAGGCACCCACGACGTTCATGCGCTGATCATCGGCCGCGCAATCACCGGCATTGCGGCTTTCTCTTAAAGCGGATGAGCACCCCAGCGGTTTGACTTCGCCTTGAACCGGCATTCGTGTGCTGGAGGGGTCGCGTCTGCCGGCCGATCCGGGCGCCGATATTGTGAAGGTCCAGCGACCGGCAGGCGGCGACACACGCGCCGGGGCATCCCCCGGGACGCGTCGTTTCTAAATGGGCTGCCGCTTAGACACTGAGGTAAGCGCGGCGCACCTCGCCATTGCGCCCGAGATCGGCCATCGACGCCGCGTAGCGGATTTGCCCTTTCTCGAGCACATAAGCCCGGTCGGACACCAGTTCTGCAAAATGCATGTTCTGCTCGGACAACAAAATGCTTACGCCTTGGGTCTTCAGCGCCAGTATCATCTGTGCCATTTGCTCGACGATCAGCGGCGCGACCCCTGCCGACGGTTCGTCCAGCAAGACCAGGTAAGGATTGCCCATCAGGGTTCGCGCCACCGTCAGCATCTGCTGCTCACCTCCGCTCATGCGGCCACCCGGCCGGTCTGGCATCTCACCCAAATTGGGAAACAGCTCGAAAAGGCGCTCGGGCGTCCAGACCGGCGCCAAGCTGCCGTCGGGCCAGCGCCGAGGCGGCTGTCGTCCCACTTCGAGGTTTTCCGTCACGGTCAGGTCGGTGAAAATGCGCCGGTCTTCCGGTACAAAGCCGAGCCCCATGCGAGCCGCAACGTGTGGCTCGCTCTGGGAAATATCATGGCCTAAAAATGACACGCTGCCGCGCCGCTTGGCTAGCATGCCGATCAGGGACTTCAGCGTCGTGGATTTGCCGGCACCATTGCGCCCCATCAGGGCGACCACTTCGCCGCGCCGTACATGCAGATTCACGTCGAACAGGATTTGGGCGGCCCCATACCAGGCGCACAAGCCCTTGGCCTCCAGCAAAACCTCTTTCGCCGTGGTCATCACGCCGCGTCCTCTTGAAGAATTTTCTTCTCGAAGGTTTTACCGCTGCCGAAATAAACTACCTGGACTTTGGGATGATTTCGGATTTCAAGCGGTTTTCCTTCCGCAATCAGCCGGCCTCGCGCCAGAACGATGATGCGGTCAGCATGGGCAAAAACAACGTCCATGCTGTGTTCCGTAAACAGCACGGCCATGCCGCGATCCATCACCAGCTGCCTGGTCAAAGCCATCAACTCGTTGCGCTCTTTCGGCGCCATGCCCGCCGTGGGTTCATCCATCAGCAGCAGTTTCGGTTCGCTGGCCATGGCCATCGCGAGTTCTACGCGCTTGACATCTCCGTAAGCCAGCACGCTGCAAGGCCGGTCGGCCTGGGCTTTCATACCGACCTGCTCAAGCAGAAGGAGGGCCTGCTCACGCTGGTGCTCGGTAGCCCGGCGCCACATCGAAAACAGCTTTTTATCCGACGAGAGCAAGGCCATCTGAACATTTTCAACCACCGTCAGCGATGAAAATGTCTCTGCAATCTGGAAGGTCCGGCTGACCCCGCGCCGCCAGATGTCCCGGGTCGCCAGGCCCACCAGTTCGTGTGAGTCCAGCCGGATGGAGCCGACATCTGGGCGAAGCTGACCGTTGACCATATTGAAGGTCGTCGACTTGCCGGCGCCGTTCGGCCCGATCAGCGCCAGCAGCTCGCCCGCCGCCAGCTCGAAGCTGATGCCGTCGACCGCCTTGACGCCGCCGAACGATTTGCCCAGGCCAGACACTTTGAGCAAGCTCATGATTGCGCGCTCCTCGCATCGCGCCGATTCGACACCAGCTGTTTGACAAAGCCTGCAATACCCTGGGGGAACAGCAGCACAAGCATCAGGATGATCGCCCCCAGCATGGCGCGCCAGTAATCGGTGTTTCTAGCCACCGTGTCATGCAGCCAGGTAAAGATGGCCGCGCCGACCACCGGGCCCAGCAGCGTTTGCAGACCGCCCAGCAGCACCATCACCAGACCGTCGATGGATTTGCCCACATGCAGGCTTTCCGGAGAAATGCTGCCCTTGGAAAATGCGTAAAGTGCGCCCGCCAAACCCGCGAATGAACCGGCAATGACGAAGGCCACCCATTGCATGCGCTTGACGTTGATACCGATCGCTTCAGACCGAAGTACCGAGTCGCGCGCAGCGCGCATCCCGTATCCAAATGGCGAATACAACATTCTGTGCATGGCTAGCACCCCCCCCACAACCAGCGCCAGGGTCAGGTAGTAGTAATTCCGCTTGTCCGTCAGCCAGTCGGCCGGCCACACGCCGGTCAGCCCGTTGCTGCCGCCGGTGAACGCGTCCCACTGGTAGCAGATCGCCCAGGTAATTTGCGCAAATGCCAGCGTCAGCATGGCCAGGTAAATGCCGGACAAGCGGACGCAGAACCAGCCATAGACAAAGGCACCCAGCGCCGCCAGCGCGGGGGCAAGGACCAGTGCCACCTCCATCGGCAGGCTCAGGCTGCGTACCAGCAGCGCGGCACCGTAGGCACCCAGGCCGAAGTAGGCCGCATGGCCGAACGAGTGCATGCCAGCCGGCCCCATGATGAAATGCAAGCTCGCCGCAAACAGCACAGCGATCAGCACGTCTATCAGCAAGACGGTCACGTAGGGCGATTGCACGCTGAGCGCAGGCATCAAAACCAGCAGCACCAACAATGCTGCGCTGCCGTAGTTGTACAGGCGCCCCAGCGGGCGCAGCGGTTCCTCGGTCGTGCCGGCATGCCGGGTAGTCGCCTGCGGTTTGCCAAACAGTCCCCACGGCCGGGCGACCAGCACAACAGCCATCACCACAAACTCGACCACCAGAGTGAGCTTGGAAAACGAAATACTGATGCCGGCAATCTCGACCAGACCCAGCCAAATACAAATCGCCTTGAGTTCAGCGATCAGCAGGGCCGCCACATAGGCCCCAGGAATCGAACCCATGCCGCCGACCACCACCACTACAAATGCGGCACCGATGATGTTCAGGTCCATGTCCAGATTGGCCGGCTCGCGCGGAAGCTGCAGCGCTCCCCCCAGGCCGGCCAGAACCGCACCCAGCACGAAGACAGCGGTAAACAGCCACGCCTGATTAACCCCCAGCGCACTCACCATTTCCCGGTCCTGGGTAGCGGCTCGCACCAGGGTTCCCCAGCGGGTTTTCTTCAGCAACAACCAGAGCAAGCCGAGTACGACAGGTCCCGCAACGATCAGGAACAGGTCATAAGAAGGAAACTGCCGTCCGAGAATGGACACCGAGCCTGTCAAACCAGGCGCCCTCGGGCCCAACAGTTCTTCTGGGCCCCAGAACCAAAGCACCCCGTCCTTGATCACAAGGCCGAGCGCAAAGGTGGCGAGCAACTGAAACAGCTCCGGCGCACGGTAAATACGGCGCAGCAGCAGGATTTCCACCAACGCACCGAGGACGCCTACGGCCAGGGCAGCAAGCAGCAAGGCGGGCCAGAAACCCAGGCTGCCCCCCAGCGAGGCCACCAGCGAATAGGCGACATAAATGCCGACCATAAAAAATGAACCGTGCGCGAAATTGACGATTCGCGTCACCCCAAAAATCAGCGACAGCCCGGCAGCCACCAGAAACAGCGAGGACGCGCCCGCAAGGCCATTGAGCAACTGCACGACGAAGCCTGAAAAGCTCATGAATAACCTTTTTTCGGCGGAAGAGCGGGCCAGCCGGCGAGCCTTACGAATGCCATGGTGACCCAGCGACGAGGGTTAGCACAGACAGTCCGTTGCGCCAGATGCTTGCGTGAAATCGCCAATTTTTATGCCCCACGTCGTTGCCCCGTCTTGCCAGAGATTTTTTCTGGCTGCGGCTGTACGCCTGATGGGGCGCAAAAATTCATTCCTCTTATTTTGATACTCATGCCGGCGAACGGACTGCGAAAAAACCACCGCCTGACACCTGATCACTGGCGACAAGGAGTGCCGGCCTGGATTCATGGCGCAGTGGATTTTTTAGTCCGCGGGACGCAACTTCTTCACTTCTGCATTGCTGGGTTGAAACTTCGCACCGTCCATGTAGCGGTAGTCGACCATCACGCCCTTACCCCCTTCGTTTTTGGTGCGCCCGACATAGGCCCCCATGGTCGACTGGTGATCTTGCGGCCGGTAAAGTACAGGTCCGAAGGGTGTTGTCACCTGCAGGCCCCGAAAGGCCGCTATCAGCTTTTCCGTATCTGTCGACTTGGCCTTTTTCATTCCTTCAGCCAGTGATTTGATGGCGCTGTACCCAACGACCGAACCCAGGCGGGGATAGTCTTTGTATTTGCTGTGGTAAGCCAGAAAGAATGCCTTGTGCTCCGGCGTCTGGATGCCGTACCAGGGATAACCAGTGACGAGCCAGCCATTGGGCGTTTCGTCCTTCAAAGGATCGAGGTACTCGGGCTCACCAGTCAGCAAGCTCACGACTTCCCGGCCCTGGAACAAGCCGCGGGTGTTGCCTTCGCGAA
>JBKJZS010000199.1:0-3863 GCA_046714915.1 Polaromonas sp.
CGTTCGCTCACTTCGTGCAACTCTCGAGGCCTTGCAGGCCGCGGCTCGCGAGACGCTTCGCCTCTGTCGCCTGTCCAAACCTGCTCAAGCAGGTTTGGAGCCGCAGGCTCCAGCCGCTCGGGGGCTGTGCTTGCTTGGGGCGGCCCGGCGCGGGACAACTTCGCCCCCACGCTTTTCGCTTCGCGTAATGCGCTGCCCCCCAAGGGGGCTGTGCTTGCTTGGGGCGGCCCGGCGCGGCGCACGGTCACGCGATTTTCCATTGCAGTGGAACTCAGGCTATCGGTCACGCTTGGACAGCCACTCTTCCAGGTAATGAATGTTGGTGCCGCCGTCCATGAACTTGGCGTCAACCATCAGTTCGCGGTGCAGCGGAATGTTCGTGTTGATGCCTTCGACGACCGTCTCGGCCAGCGCTGTGCGCATGCGGGCGAGCGCCTGCTCGCGCGTGTCGCCATGAACAATGATCTTGCCGATCATCGAGTCGTAATTGGGCGGCACAAAGTAGTTGGCGTAAATGTGCGAATCCACCCGCACGCCCGGCCCGCCCGGTGTATGCCAGGTCGTGATGCGCCCCGGGGACGGGACGAACTTGTAGGGGTCTTCCGCGTTGATGCGGCATTCAATCGAATGACCCTTGATTTCAATCTGGCGCTGGGTAAAAGGCAGTTTTTCTCCGGCCGCAACCTGAATCTGTGTCTTGACGATATCCACGCCGGTGACCCACTCGGTCACCGGATGCTCGACCTGAACCCGGGTGTTCATCTCGATAAAGTAGAACTCGCCGTTTTCATACAGAAACTCAAAGGTTCCGGCGCCGCGGTAGCCAATTTTCTTCACGGCCGCCACACAGCGCTCCCCGATTCTCTCAATCACCTTGCGCTGAATGCCGGGGGCCGGCGCTTCTTCAATGACCTTCTGGTGGCGGCGCTGCATGGAGCAGTCACGCTCACCCAGCCAGACAGCGTTTTTATACTGGTCGGCCATGATTTGAATTTCGATGTGGCGCGGATTCTGCAGGAATTTTTCCATGTAGACCTCCGGGTTGCCAAAGGCAGCGCCCGCTTCGGCTTTGGTGGTCTGCACCGCATGGATTAGCGCCGCCTCGGTATGAACCACCCGCATGCCGCGCCCGCCGCCACCGCCGGCCGCTTTGATGATGACGGGGTAGCCTACCTGCTTGGCGGTGCGCTTGATGATCGCCGGATCGTCTGGCAAAACACCCTCCGAGCCGGGCACACAAGGAACCCCAGCCTTGAGCATGGTCTGTTTGGCCGAAACCTTGTCACCCATGATGCGGATGGATTCAGGGCTAGGCCCGATGAATTTGAAGCCACTTTTCTCCACCCGCTCGGCAAAGTCGGCGTTTTCGCTCAGAAAGCCATAGCCCGGGTGAATCGCCTCAGCGTCGGTTACTTCAGCGGCCGAAATGATGGCGGGCATATTGAGATAACTCAGCGCTGATGGGGGCGGACCGATGCAGACCGACTCATCTGCCAGCTTGATGTATTTGGCCTCGCGGTCGGCCTCCGAATAAACCATCACGGCTTTGACGCCGAGCTCCCGGCAGGCGCGCTGGATGCGAAGCGCGATTTCGCCGCGATTGGCGATCAGTATCTTTTTGAACATGCGTCAATCACTCGATCGTGAAGAGCGGCTGTCCATATTCCACCGCCTGGCCATTCTCGCAAAGTATCTGGGTGACAGTGCCCGATTTGTCCGCTTCAATTTCATTGAGTATTTTCATCGCCTCGATGAGGCAGATGGTCTCGCCCTCCTTCACATGGCCGCCCAGCTCCACAAAGGCCTTGGCGCCCGGACTCGGTGAACGGTAAAAGGTACCCACCATCGGTGACTTGACAGCATGGCCTGCCGGCGCGGCGGGAGTATCCTCGACAGACGCCACGGGAGCGCTGCCGGCCATTGGCACCGCAACCGGCGCGGCCACCATAGTTGGAGCCGGTTGCATCATGGGTGCGACGCCAGATTTGACGATACGCACCTTGCCCTCGGCCTCGGTAATCTCCAGTTCCGACACATTGGACTCTGATACGAGGTCAATCAATGTCTTGAGTTTTCTTAAATCCATATTTGCTCCACGGCGGTAAGTACTCTGGGGGCCAGGTTTGACTGTAATGAGCCAGCAAGTTTTCGATCCTCGCGCCTTTGTCCTTAAGTCCAGCTTTTTTGCACGTTCTGTGCTTAAAAATCAGTTACTTTTATTAATTCAGGCAAATTTACAGACCGAAAAGGGCGAAGTTTACCGCATCACAGCCAGCTGCTACATCGAAATTTGCCGCCGTGGCTCCGGCGGGCTTGGGAGGCTTGGGAAATAGAGAGCGATAGCGGATAGCTCGCTATTTGCCAAACCATTCAGTTCATCCAAACGGGTATTGCTGATCGGATCGCAAAGCCGACCACTAACTGCCGCGATCTACGGCTAATGAAGGCAATTAAACGTTAATTTAACCCAAGACCGTAATTTCACAGACTGCTTATAGGCCCCCAGCACCTCCGGTCACCAAACATTTTCCGGTACGCCCAGAGGCGCCTTCTTCTGACTTGGCCGATGCTGAGAGATGAAGAAACTTTAACTCACATTGAGCCGCTTTTCCGGCGCTGGCAAATGCAAGCGCCTACGCCAGCTGTATCCACTGAGCCAGATCTGCTGGAGAAACCTTGCCACTTTTGCGGTGCAGCAACTGGCCGGAAGCGCCAAACACCACGGTAAAAGGCAGGCCACCGGCCAGATTGCCGAGCGCTTTGCTGAGCTCGGTTCCACCGAACCCAGCCATGACCACCGGAAAACTCAGCGGCTTGCGCTGCAGCCAAGCACGCACCGCGCTCGGCTGATCCACCGCCAAACCCAGCACTTGCCAACTTTTAGTCTTATTCTCCTGGTAAAAACGGTCAAGCAGAGGAAGCTCTTCGACACAGGGCGGGCACCAGGTGGCCCAAAAATTGACGAGCAAAGGTTTTCCAGCGAAGCTGGCCATCGCCAAACTAGCGCCAGTCGGCGTGTCAAAAGTCTGGCGCCAGAACGGTTCCAGCTCAGCGCCGGCTCCGCCTGCATCCCCGGGATCGCTTGCAGGGCCGGCACGGGACTGCGACTGCCGCCAAGCCACACCGACGCCGGCCAGGCCGGCAGCAGCGGCCACGCCGCCATAAATCAAGGTTCTGCGCTTCATGAGGGAGTCTCCAGCGTGGGCATCAGCATCTTTTGCACGGCCGCCAGGTCCCCACGCGGTTTGCGGCCTTTCGCATCCGGCCGCAAGGCGCCGCGCAATTGGTCGTGATCGTAAACCATCAAATGCACCCCCACCGTCTCATTCAGCGCCTTGCAAGGGCTGCACAGACTCAGCGCCTCGACGCTGTCGCCGGTCAACCCGGTCACGGTGCGCGGCTCATAGGCGACGTTGTGGTCTATCAAGGCAATTTCGGCGGACTTCGGGTCATCGCAAAAAAGTTGGATGCAAATGTCCGACACCCGCGTGGCCGTGCCGTGCCAGACGGCACCGCCCAGGTAAGGGCGAAATGGCGCCATGCGTTCCATCCAGGTCAGCGCCAGCTCCCGCAGCGCGGCCAGTTCAGCAGGCTGGGTGTCGGCGCAAAAGAGCGCAATGTACTCGCGCACCGCGTCTTCGACCTCGTCATTGCCGGGCAATTCGCTGCGGCTGGGCAGGTCCATCTGTTTGACGGCGCGGCGTTTGGCGGGGCCATATTCCAGCCCCTCTTCGACCACCAGTGCGGCGGCGGTGGCGGCGATTTCCAGTTTCAGGGTATGCGGGTTCACGGCATTGGTCTCGGCGATGGGTGACACCATGATTTTGCATGGATTGACTTGCCCGACGCCGATAAAGTTGCAG
>JBKJZS010000200.1:0-7320 GCA_046714915.1 Polaromonas sp.
GGCTCGGCGAATTTGGGCTCTGACCCCAAAAACTCCGAATTGACTTCCCAGCGCGCGTCCGGAAGCGCCTCCACCGCTTGCCCACTAAACTAGCCACATGATTCGCTGGATGCTGGTGATTTTCCTCGCGCTGATCCTGATCAGCTGGTTCACGCCCTTGCTGCAAAAGCTCGGCTTTGGAAAAATGCCAGGCGATTTTCGTTTCAAACTGTTTGGTCGGGAATGGTTTATTCCGCTGACCACCACCATCGTGCTGAGCCTGCTGGCCAGCCTGATCAGCAAGCTGATCTGATCCAGGCAAATGGCGTACGCAGCCAATCCCGGCCCACTTGGCATTGATGGACTGGCCTGATGGCTGCTGATTTCATGAACACCGCATCATCCGGCAAGACGTATCCAGAAGCCGCCGGGCTGGACCTTCGCCTGCCGGCAGGGGCGGCGCCGGTGGCCTGCGTGGATATCGGTGGCACCAAGGTCGCTGTGAGTGTGGTCGACCACCGCGGCATCCAGGGCCGTCTGGCCGAGCCGACCGTCAAGCAGGGCGACTCCGATGCGCTGGCGCGGCAGGTCTTGCGCATGGTCGATGAAAGCTGCCGCGCCGCGCAGATCCGGCCTCGCGACATCGCGGCCTTGGGTGTGGCGTCCTGCGGTCCGTTTGTGCTGAACCAGGGTCGTGTCGAGCTGGCGGCGCCCAATATTTGCGGCGGTCTGGCCGGTGCGGCACGGGGATTGCCGAATGACTGGGCCACCGCCTTGCTCGAAGCGCCACTGCGCGAAGTGTTCGCCCAGGTGCGGGTTGAAAACGACGGCATTGCCGCGCTGGAGGCCGAGCGCCGCTGGGGCGCGCTGCAAGGCCTGCCCAACTGTGCCTATGTCACCTGGAGCACCGGCATCGGTGTCGGCCTGTGTGTCGATGGCCATGTACTCCGGGGGAAAAACGGCAACGCGGGCCATGCCGGCCACATGTTTGTCAGTGACAACAACGAGGCCCTGTGCGGCTGCGGCAATATCGGCGATGTCGAGGCCCTGGTCGCCGGCAATGCCTTGCCGCGGCGCTTTGTAGCGTTGGGCTACCTGGACTCTGCTAGCATTTTAATAGCTGCTAAAGCAGGTAATACGGGGGCTATAGCCATTATAGATGATGTTTGCCGGGTCATGGGCCGAACCCTGTACAACCTGGTCGTGACGCTCGATTTGCAGCGCATCAGCCTGGGCGGCAGCGTCTTCTGGCACCACCGCGGCTATTTGCTGCCGCGCCTGCAGTCCCACATCACTGGCAAGCTGCCCGCGCTGACCGAGGGTTTTACGCTGGTGCCCGCCGGGCTGCAGGACAAGGTGGGCGACTACGCGGCGCTGGCGCTGGTCGTCTGATTGAACTTGGGGCCTGTTAACGGGCCTAGCCCGGACCGGACCCGGACAGGGTTTGCAGAAAGTTCTGGCACCACCAGTGCACATCCTCGCTGCGTATGCGCTCCAGCAGTTTCTGGTGCCGCGCCTGACGCTCGTGCAAGGGCATTTGCAGCGCCCGCTGAATGCTATCCGCCGTGCCATGGGTGTCGTAGGGGTTGACCAGCAATGCTTCCTTGAGCTGTTCGGCGGCGCCAGCAAAGCGGGACAGCACCAGCACACCGGGGGCGGCCGGGTCTTGCGCGGCGATGAACTCCTTGGCGACCAGGTTCATGCCGTCGCGCAACGGCGTGACCAGCGCCACGCGGGCGACACGGTACAGGCCGGGCAGGCGTTTGCGCGCGACGTTGCGGTGGATGTAACGCACCGGCATCCAGTCCAGCTCGCCGTAGTCGCCGTTGATGGAGCCGCACAGGCTCTCGAGCTCCTGGCGCAGGCCAGAGTAGCTGTCCAGCGCCTCGCGGCTGGGTGAGGCGATCTGGATTAGCGTGGCGCTGTTGAGGTTTTCCGGGTACTGCCGCAGCAGCTGCCTGAAGGCCCGCAGGCGTTGCGGCAGGCCCTTGGAATAGTCCAGCCGCTCGACGCCCAGCAACAGGCGGCGGCGCGAGTATTCGTCCTTCATGCGCTCGAACATATCGAGCGCTTCCTTGCCATGCGTCAAGGCGGCGAATTCGTCGACGTCGATGCCGATGGGAAAGGCCTGGGCGTGCACCGTGCGGCCGAAAGCGCGGAACTGGTGCTGGTCCAGCGCCTCGGCCCCGGATTCGTCGCCGACATAACGCGAGAAGTGGCCCACATCGGCCTGGCTCTGAAAGCCCACCACGTCGTAGGCAAACAGCGAACGTATCAGCCATTCATGCTGGGGGATGGCCGCCAGAATCAGCGGTGGCGGCAACGGGATGTGCAAAAAGAAGCCGATGCGGTTTTTGCAGCCCATCGCGCGCAGCTCGGCCGCCATCGGAATCAGGTGGTAGTCGTGCACCCAGATGATGTCGTCAGGCTGCAGCAGCGGCTTCAGTTTGCGCGCCAGCAGCTGGTTGACGCGCTGGTAGCCGCCAATAAAGCCGGCGTCAAAGTCGGCCAGATCCAGCCGGTAATGAAACACCGGCCAGAGCACGCCGTTGCTATAGCCCAGGTAATAACTGTCATGGTCTTCCCGGCACAGGTCCACGGTCGTCAATGTCACGTTGCCGGCCTGCTGGGTATGCATCTCCCCTTCGCCCGGTGTGCCGCCTTCGACCACCGTGCCGCTCCAGCCAAACCACAAACCGCCATTGACGGACAAGGCCTCGCCCACGGCCACCGCCAGACCGCCCGCCGCTGTTTTGCGCGGGTCCGCGAGACGATTGGAAACGACGACCAGTCTGCTCATGTGGCGGCCCATGAACGGCCGCAGCGAAGGGCCGCCCCAAGCAAGGCCAGCCCCCTCGGGGGGCAGCGCAATACACGAAGTGACAAGCGTGGGGGCTTCATACCTATACTTGGCTATCCCAGGGCGCGGACAGTCGCACGGCAGCGTTGATGATGCCGACCATCGAGTAGGTTTGCGGAAAGTTGCCCCACATCTCGCCGGTCACCGGGTGGGTGTCTTCCGACAGCAGGCCCAGGTGGTTGCGGGCGGCCAGCATGGTTTCGAAAATCTCGCGCGCCTGCTCCTTGCGGCCGATGCGCGCGAGCGCGTCGATGCGCCAGAAGGTGCAGATGTTGAAGGCGGTTTCGGGTTTGCCGAAATCGTCCGGCGCTTCATAACGACGCATGTAGGGGCCGTCACACAGGTGTTTTTCCAGCGCGTCCACGGTGACGACAAAACGTGGGTCTTTCGGGTCGATAAAACCGACCTCGATCATCAGCAACACGCTGGCGTCGAGGTCGCGCCCGCCAAAACTCTCGGCAAAGGCCTGCCGCTCCTCGCTCCAGGATTCGCGCAGGATGCGCTCACGCATGACGTTCGCATGAGCGTGCCAGTAGATCGCGCGTTCGGGCTGTTTCAGGGTCACCGCAATTTTGCCGAGACGGTCACAGGCGGCCCAGCACATCAACGCCGAGGACGTATGCACGCGAGCGCGCGTGCGCAGCTCCCACATGCCGGCATCGGGCTTGTCGTAGTTGCGCACCGCCTGCTCGCCAACCGCTTCCAGGCGCAAGAACTCGGCCTCGCCGGCCCGGTGCAGCAGCCGCTGGTCGTGAAAGGACTGAGCCGCGCCCAGCACCACGTTGCCGTACACATCATGCTGAAAATGCTCCTGCGCCTGGTTGCCCACGCGCACCGGCCCCATGCCGCGGTAGCCCCCGAGATGGTCGTACACCGCCTCGGGCAGTTCCTGCTCCAGGCCAATGCCGTACAAGGGCTGGATATGCCCGCCTCCGGCCTGCACGACGACGTTGCTGAGCCAGCGCAGGTAGTCTTCCAGGGTCCCCACTTCGGACAGACTGTTCAGCGCGCGCACGACGAAGAAGGCGTCGCGCAGCCAGCAGTAGCGGTAATCCCAGTTGCGGCCGCTGTTCGGCGCTTCGGGAATGCTGGTGGTCATGGCGGCAACAATTGCGCCGGTGTCCTCATAGAGCGACAGCTTGAGCGTGATCGCTGCGCGTATCACCTCTTGCTGCCACTCCAGCGGGATGTGCAGTCGCTGGCTCCACTTGCGCCAGTAGGACAAGGTTTCCTCTTCGAACATGCGCGCAGTGTCGGCGATCCCGTCGACCAGCGACTCATCGGCACCCAGCAAAAAATTGTACTCACGCGTCAGCACGAAAGGCTGTCGGGACAGGAGGTGTGAAATCGGCGCGTCGGTGTTCAGCCTGAGCGTCAGCGCGTCGCCGACATAACGCAGGTGGTTGCTGCCCTGGGTGACCACGGGTTTGCGCCGGCCCCAGTCAAAATGCAGGTCCAGCGAGACCCGGATACGCGGCGCACCCTGGAGCGGCCGTACGCGGCGCACCAGCGTCATGGGCCGGAAAAAACGCGAACGCCGATAGAAGCGGGGCGCAAAGTCAGTGATCTCTATGCCCTGGCCACTATGGTCAAACAACTGGGTCTGAAGAACGGCAGTGTTGGGCTCGTACCACTGCCTGGCATGGGAGAAATTTTCAATGTCGATGGCAAATGCACTGCCCTTGTCGCCGGGGTCCAGCAGTGCGTTGAACACCGGGTCGCCATCAAAGCGGGGCAGGCAGCACCAGACAATGCGTCCGCGGGCGTCGACCAGGGCGCTGAACGCGCAGTTGCCGATAACGCCCAGCGACAGCGAGGGCGGCGCGGGCGGAGAAAAGTGGACGGACGATGCCGTGGAGCTCATGCCTGAAGCCTTTCAGAGCCGGGGCCGAAGGCCAGCCCTGCCGCCTGCAGCCAGGCGATCAGCTGTCCGACTGTGGCGCAGCGATGCCGCGCCAGGGTCGGGCCGGCGCCAACCTTCACGGCAGGCCCGCCCATGCGCTGCACCTGGTCAAAGCCGGCTTCGTCGGTGACGTCATCGCCGGCAAACAGCGGCACCCGGCCGGCAAACGGAGCTTCGGCCATAAAGGCCGCTATGGCGGTTCCCTTGTTAATGCCCGCCGGTTTCACATCCAGCACATACTTGCCCTGCATCAGGTCCAGCCCGGCGCTGAGATCGACCGCTGCACGCATAACCTGCAGGCACAAACTTTCCAGCTCGGGGGCATGCCGGTAGTGCAGGCTCAGTGCCCGGTTTTTACGCTCCAGCTGGAGACCAGGGTGGCGCTGCAGCAGATCCTCCGCTGCATGCAACACCTGCTGCAGATCCACGGCAGGCGCGCTGAGCAGCCGGCCGTCGGCGCTGCGGCGCTGCGCGCCGTGTTCGCCGGCTGCTGGCAGGGTCAACGGCGCCAGAAGGCCATCCAGATCGCGCAGACGGCGGCCTGACACCAGCGCCAGCGCACCGTTCAGATGCCTCGATAGGGTGGCCAGTATCTGTGCCAGGTCGGGCGGGACTTCGACGGCGTCAGGCTGGGCAGCCAGCTCGACCAGGGTTCCGTCAAAGTCCAGAAAGAGCGCCGTGCCTGGTGTGATACGGGGTAGCATTTCTTCAGGAATGTGCATCGGTAACAACCTTAGCAGAGTCTTTGCCTGTCGCCTGTAGGCCAGACTCGCTTTTCAACCCTTGCCCGCGCAGGCTTCAGACCGGGTGCGGCGGGCTCCCAGCAACAGCTTTCAGGCGCCGGCGGCTCGGCCAGCCGGCGCTGCGGCGGTAGTGAGCCAGTCCTGAACGGCCTGGACCCGGGCCGTGTGGATCATGTCCCCGATTTCAGGGCCGCTCAGCCCCGCTGCCTGCGCCGCCTGGGCGATCGGCTGGGTGGCGACCGATTGGGCCGCCTGGAGCGCCTGCGCCAGCCGCTGGCGCTGGGGATAAGCCGAATTCTGCAGCCCGAGGCGGCCGCGCGCATCACATTCGCAGGCCAGCAGTGCTTCGCCAAATCGCTGGGGCTTGCGAAGCGCATCGCAGCGTTCCAGCAGCCGCACCAGCGCGGCAGCGCCAAACTCAGCGCTGCGGTGAATGTTGCCGTGTTCGCGCGCCACCACGTCGGCCAGTTCGCGGCAGTCGGTCGGTACCCGCAGCCGCTCGCACACAGCCTTGAGCAGCCGCGCGCTGCGCTCCTCATGGCCGATGTGCCTGGGGAGCATGTCGGCCGGCGTCGTGCCTTTGCCGAGGTCGTGGCACAGGCAGGAAAAACGCGCCGGCAGGCCAGCCTTCAACTGCGCCGACATGTCCAGCACCAGCATCAGGTGCTTGCCGGTATCGACTTCCGGGTGGTACTCGGCGCGTTGCGGCACCCCCCACAGTTTGTCCACTTCGGGCAGCAGTTTATGCAGCGCGCCGCATTCGCGCAGCACCTCGAACATGCGGGAGGGGGTGTTTTCCATCAGGCCACGGCTGAGCTCCTGCCAGACGCGCTCCGCCACCAGCGCATCGATCTCGCCGTCATGGACCATGTCTTGCATCAGTGCCATGGTCTCGGGCGCCACCGAAAAGTCGGCAAAGCGCGCGGCAAAACGTGCCACCCGCAGCACGCGCACCGGGTCTTCGCGAAATGCATCGGTGACGTGGCGCAGCACCTTGTCCTGCAAGTCCTTGCGGCCACCGTAGGGGTCGACCAGGGTGTCAAAGTCAATGCCAATCTGGTCTGGCAGGCCTTCAGGATGGACGCAAGCTGCTATTGAATTAATAGTGAGATCGCGCCGCGCCAGGTCCTGCTCGAGCGTGACATCGGGTGCGGCATGGACCTCAAAGCCGCGGTAGCCGCGTGCAGTGCTGCGTTCGGTGCGCGCCAGCGCGTATTCCTGCCGGGTCTGCGGATGCAGGAACACCGGAAAGTCCTTGCCGACCGGCAGATAACCCTGAGCCGCCATTTCTTCGGGCGTCGCACCCACCACCACCCAGTCGTGGTCCTGCACCGGCAAGCCCAGCAAGGCGTCGCGCACTGCACCCCCGACCATGTAAATGTCCATGGCTCCAGTGTAGGGGCAGCTTGGTCGAAACCTCTTTGATTCGACGGGTTGAGTTTTTGGGGTCAGAGCCCAAATTCGCCGAGCCTGTGGCTCGCCCGGAGGGTGCGGTGCGTCGCACCGCCGCGAAATTGGTGTCTGACCCCAATAACTCAACCTCCGGAGCTCGTTCCAGCCGGGGTCGAGCTCGAGCTCGCCGTCGGCTCAGACAATCGCTCGCCCTGATCCGACTGGCCCTGCGCTCCTCGGCGCATACAGGAGGGGCGAGCGCTGGAGATTGCCAACGCGCAGCATGGTGTGTAGGAGTCGCATGAACGGATTATGAAGTGGGTGGGGGGAAGTTTGCAGGTGCACGGCACTGTTCAGGTCGGCGTCCCTGCAAGACCATCCTTAACGAAAAAACAGCAGCCGCGTCACGAAAGTATGCTCCGCCTCCAGGACCATCAGGCCGA
>JBKJZS010000201.1:0-2831 GCA_046714915.1 Polaromonas sp.
GTCTCGGCCTGCTCCTTGACGCTGCCCGGTGTACCGTGAAACTCCATCAGCAGCATGGCCTCTTCGCGCAGCCCCAGCTTGGCATAGGTGTTGACCATGCGCACGGTGTTGCTGTCGATCAGTTCGCAGCGCGCAATCGGGACCCCCAGCTGGATGATCTGGATGGTGGTGCGCACCGCCGCTTCAATACTGGGGAAGGAACAGATTGCCGCTGAAATGGCCTCGGGCAGCGGGTAGAGCCTGACGGTGATTTCGGTGATCACGCCCAGGGTGCCTTCGCTGCCTACCATCAGGCGCGTCAGGTCGTAACCCGCCGATGATTTTTTGGCACGCGTGCCGGTGCGGATGATTTCGCCGCTGGCCGTCACCACTTCCAGGGCCAGAACATTTTCGCGCATGGTCCCGTAACGCACGGCATTCGTCCCGCTGGCGCGAGTGGCGCTCATGCCGCCTATCGTTGCATCAGCGCCGGGATCGATCGGGAAAAACAGGCCGGTGCTTTTGACTTCTTCATTGAGCTGCTTGCGCGTGACGCCGGCCTGCACCGTCACGGTCAGATCCTCGGCATTGATGGACAGCACCTTGTTCATACGGCTGACATCAATACTGTTGCCGCCCTGCACCGCCAGCAAATGGCCTTCGAGCGACGTGCCAACACCAAAGGGGATGACCGGCACATTGTGCTGGCTGGCGAGCTTCACGGCGTCTGCCACGTCCGCCGTACTTTCGGCAAACACCACGGCGGCTGGCGGCGGCGCCGTAAACGAAGACTCGTCGCGTCCATGCTGCTCGCGCACCACCAGGGCGGTGGAGCAACGCTCGGCGAACCGGGCCTTGAGGGCGTCTATGAGCGCAGGGGGCGTATCACGCTGGCGGAATTCGGGAAGCAGGGATTGGGGTAGGGGTGCGTTCATGGGTGCCTTCCAGATCAAGGGCACAGTTTACGACTTTGTGGGTCTTGAGCGTCTACCCATGTTTTCCTGAACGTCCGTGTGGCGGCTGGATACCGGGCGTACCTTGCCATTCGTGGCCAGACTGCAAAACTCGCAGCGGGCGTGCCGGGAGGATCAGAAACCTGCGGCCTTGTCGAACTCTGGGCGCGAAATGAATGCGTCCTGGTTGGTGTCGATCTGTTCAAAACTCTGCGCCATGGCCGGGAAGTGTTCAGCCTCCCGGCGGTCCAGCTTGCCGTCCCTGTTGGTGTCCGCCCGGTTAAAGGCCGCCTCCAGAGCGATACTGGCGGCCCTGTTTTGGGCAATCACGCCGGTCGAGCCTAAAGGAGCAATTTGTGAGGCTGGGGTGCCTGGCTCGGCGGGCGAAGACGTGAGAGTCTGCGTGAGAGTTTGCGCCTGCGCTCCGCCCATGACAAACGCCGCGAGAAGCAGCACGCTGCGCATTTCAAAGTTGGGAATAGAATGCTTTTTCATGGTGATGTGTGTGCAGTGATGCGAAGATCTTTCACAGTGGATCAGGCGGATGACACACTCATTGAAGCGCAGCCAGCGCGGGGTCGCCAGTACTTTTTCAGGGTGTTGCCTCGTTCACATGAGGGCGGACCACGATACATTTTCTTGCCTCGCGTAACGCTGCCACCCCCGTGTTCTATGCTGCACTTGAGAGATCCCTATGGCCAACCGACTTACACAGATAGCTACACGCACGGGCGACAACGGCACCACCGGGCTGGGCGACAACACGCGCGTTTCCAAAGACAGCCTGCGCGTGCATGCGATGGGCGATGTTGATGAGCTGAACTCCCACATCGGCGTGCTGCTGTGTGAGGAGATGCCGGTTGATGTGCGCGAACTGCTGGTGGAAGTACAGCACCAGCTCTTCAACCTGGGTGGCGAGTTGTCGATTCCTGGCTTTGAGCTGCTCAAGCCCGAGGCAGTGGCGCTGCTTGATGCGGCCCTGGAAAAACACAACGCGATCCTGCCGCGCCTGCAGGAATTCATTTTGCCGGCCGGCTCGCGTGCCGCGTCGATTGCGCATGTCTGCCGCACGGTGGCACGCCGCGCCGAACGCGCGGTGGTGGCGCTGGACAAGGCCGAAACCCTGAAAGAGTCGCCGCGCCAGTACCTGAACCGCCTGAGCGATTTGCTGTTTGTGCTGTCGCGCGTGCTCAACCGCATGAACGGCGGCGACGATGTGTACTGGAAGAGCGAGCGTCTGGCGCGCGCTGCGAGCGAGCCGTAACTGGCGAGCTGAACGTTTGTTGCTATAAAAAAGATAGCTGCTTGCGCCCGTCTTGTATGGGCGGGAGCCCTAAAACATCACTAACGGGGCTGCAGCATGGCCATCGTGATGCGCGACACACAGGTCAGCTCGCCCGCGTCGTTGGTCAGTTCTATTTGCCAGACCTGGGTGCTGCGGCCTAGATGTACCGGGCGCGTGATGCCGGTCACCCAGCCGCTGGTCGTGCCCTTGAGGTGGTTGGCATTGATGTCCAGCCCGACGGCGCGATGGCCCTCGGGGGCCGTATAGGCTGCGCCGCAGGAGCCCAGCGTTTCAGCCAGCACCACGGCCACACCGCCGTGCAGCAAACCATAGGGTTGGACCGTGCGGCGGTCTACCGGCACGCGGGCGCGAATGAAATCATCACCGACCTCGAGAAACTCGATGCCCAGATGGGTGACGGCGCTGTTGGCGTTGGACGCGGTGAGCAGTTCGACGGAGATGGGCTGTTTCCAGATGCGCATGGCGGCTCCACTTGTAGGCAATGTGTCGGTAAAGCCTCCACTATACGGTTGCCGCCTACAGCCGATAGGCCGACTGTCGCGCCCGCGTCAGTCGCCGGCCCAGCGCGGCGACCGAGCTGGAGGGGGCCGTGC
>JBKJZS010000202.1:0-2578 GCA_046714915.1 Polaromonas sp.
AAGTACGACCGCTCGGGCCAACAATTGAGAAGGGCCCTTTGGAGTACGGTTTATTGGCGTACGGGTCGCCGGGCAACCAGTTACCCCGGTCGTCGTTGTCTGGGTTCGCGTAGATCGAATTCGCTTCTTCAGTCCGCGCCAGCTTGGTCGGAATCCAGTCGGGTCCTCTGGAATATACAAACATATAGTCGTGGTCTGAAGAGAACTGCCGGGCTGAGTTTCGCGGCGAGTCAGCCTTTTGCCAAATCACGGTGTCGACAAAATTCCCCCGCCCAAACCCCTCATCCATCAACACCTTGAGGTAGTGCCCCTCGTTGTCGTCAATCGTCACCCAGATCGAGCCGTCCTCCCGCAACAGTTCGCGCAAGAGCTGCAGGCGCGGCAGCATCATGCTGAGCCACTGCGCGTGCTCCAGGTTGTCGTCGTAATGCTCGAACGCGCTTTTGGTGTTGTAGGGCGGATCGATGAAGATGCATTTGACCTGGCCGCGGTAGAAGGGCAGCAGCGCCTTGATGGCTTCGAGGTTGTCGCCCTGGATCAGCAGGTTGTCGGTGATTTCCCCTCCTGCCGCTCGGGCTGCGCTTGGCTCAGGGCGAACGGTGAGTAGCTCAGCCTGAACGGGCGTGGCATGAGCTGACGGGGGCTCAGCCACCTCGGTCTGAGCGGTAGGTGTATGCATCGACACCTGTTCCAGCAGGCGGTAAGGCACGCGGGCGGCGGTGGTGAAGGCGTTGGCGCGGTTTAGCCAGTCAAGTGTGGGCATGGGGGATCAGTAGCAAATGGGGACGTATCTCAACCGGCTTGCTGCAGCAGGTTGCGGGCGATGGTGTAGCAATGCAGGCTGCTGGGGGTGAAGTCCACTTGCTTTCCGTCAATGCTTGCGCTGCCTGCCTGGGTGAGTGTGGTGACCAGCGGCGGGCGGGCCAGTGTGTGTTGCGCCATGAATTTGCGCAGGCTTTTGAGTTCGCTCCAATCCGACCAGGCGCGATCCGACCATTTGATCTCGACTGCAAAGCGCGGTCTCTGGGTGCTGGCGGCCAGGCCGACAAGATCGACCTCGTAGTCGGTGCGGCCTTCCTTCCAGCGAGCGTAGTGCAGCGAGGCGATGGTGTCTGTGCTGTGCAGCCACTGGCTCCAGATAGCGGTTTCCACCAGGCGGCCCATGGCCGGGTCCTGGTCGCGCACGATCCCAAACAAGGCGGCGCGAATGGATGGGTTGGTGAGGTACACCTTGTAGCTGGTGGCGCGCTGCAGGCGGCGGGCGTTGTCGCTCAGGCGGTGAACCCGTTTGATGAGAAAGGCGGCTTCCAGATACTCCAGGTATTCGTCGATGCGTGTTTTGCTCAAGCCCGTGTCTTTGGACAAGCCCGCCGGGGCGACCTCCATCCCGGTGTTGTAGGCGAGGACGTTGAAAAAGCGGTTGAGTTCCTGAGTGTCAGAAATGCCAAACAGGCTGGGCAAGTCTTTTTGCAAAACCTTGTCCACAATATCCTGGCGCAGGTAGCGCCGGGGGTCTTGCCGTACCGAGGGGTTCATCACCGCCTCGGGAAACCCGCCGTAGTTGAGGTAGTTGACGAATTCCGCGTTGAGAGCCGAGATGTTGGGCGCGTGGTAGTCGGGCCGGGCGGCATCGGGCGGTGCGATGTCCTGCACCAGATGTGTCTGACCGCAAAAGTCCAGGTATTCGGCAAAAGTGAGTGGCGGCAATACGAAGTCTGAAAACCGGCCCGCTCCCGATTCGCGGCTTTTCATGCGCAGTGCGGCGGCGGCGGAGCCGGTGGCTACATAACGCACGCCTTTGCAGGTGTCGACCAGCACCTTGAGCTGGGTTTCCCAATCTTTAAGGTACTGAATCTCGTCGAAAAAGATATACAGGGTGCCTGCTGGATCGTCCAGCTTGTGTCGATGGGTGTCGATAAAGAGCTTGACCAGGCTACCCAGGGACTGGCCGGAGAACAAGGGCACATCCATTTGCGCGACCATAATGCGCGACCCTGAAACGCCAGAATCAAGAAGGTTCTGTACCGCCTGCATCAGCATGACCGTCTTGCCGACCCGACGCGGGCCGATGAGCACGACCGCCCGCCGCACATCAATGGCTTTGACCAAGCGCATGAAGGACGCAAAGTAGGCGCGCTTGGGCCAGGCCTGCAGGTCGGGGTCTATGCCTTTGCCGGCTACCCACCAGGGGTTGGTGTCAGCCAGGTACTCCTGTATGGCTGGCAGGGGAATCGCCAGGGACTTTTCAATTAGCATCTTGCTAGTTTACTTAAAATGTCAAATTAGATGTTTTATTTTTTATCTAATTCTAATTTAGCAAGATTATTCAATTAAATCAATAGCTTGCAGGTGCTGCTGGTGCCAGAAGGGGCGCGGCCCAGCGCGGCGACGCGCCGGCGGTCCTGGCCCCCATGCGCCGTCATCCCGGACTTGATCCGGGATCCATGCCGCATGTCCCACTGCACAGGCCCGCGAGGCATGGATTGCGGGTCAAGCCCGCAATGACAACTTCAGGCCTCATCCACGTCCCCGCCAGTTGCTGACAGTGAAAATGAATCCCGGCTCACGCCCGGGTGAC
>JBKJZS010000203.1:0-4996 GCA_046714915.1 Polaromonas sp.
ACATTGCCTTTCCGGCCGGCATGATGAGTGTGCTGCTGGGAAAACCCCTGGTGCTGCACGAACAGAACTCGGTTGCCGGCATGGTCACCAAGGTGCTGGCCGGCGTGGCCGACCGTGTATTTACCGCTTTCCCGAATGTGCTGAAAAACGCGCAGTGGGTGGGAAATCCCTTGCGTCCAGCGTTCACGCAGCAGCCTGAGCCTGCCGCCCGTTTTTCCAGCCGCAGCGGGCCTCTGAAATTACTGGTGGTCGGCGGCAGCCTCGGGGCCCAGGCCCTGAACCGCATCGTGCCGCAAGCGCTGGCCCTGATTCCGCAAGGGCAGCGCCCCAGCGTCATTCACCAGAGCGGCGTCCGGCAGATCGATGAACTGCGCGAGAACTACCGCGCTGCCGGTGTGCAGGCCGAACTTACCCCCTTCATCGACGACACGGCCCAGGCATTCGCGGAGGCTGACCTGATTGTTTGCCGCGCAGGCGCCAGCACCGTGACTGAAATCGCAGCGGTCGGCGCGGCCGCGCTGTTTGTGCCTTTCCCGGCCGCTGTCGACGACCACCAGACCACCAATGCGGCCTTCCTGGTGGAGCGCGGCGGCGGCTGGCTGGTGCAGCAAAAAGACCTCACGCACGAATACCTGGCCCAGATGCTACAAAAAACAGAGCGCCCTGTGCTTTTGCAACGGGCGCTACAGGCCAAAAAGATGCAAAAGATAAATGCTGCCGCCGAAGTGGTGGCTGCCTGCGAGGAGCTGGCGACATGAAGCACGCCGTCAAACACATTCATTTCATCGGCCTGGGCGGCTCCGGCATGTCTGGCATTGCCGAGGTGCTGCACAACCTGGGCTATGTGATCTCCGGCTCTGACCTGGCCAACAGCGCTACGCTGCGGCGCTTGGCCGGCTTGGGCATCAAGACCTTTGTCGGCCATGCGGCGGCGAATCTGACCCGAGTCGATGCGGTGGTCACCTCGACCGCCGTGCAACCGGACAACCCCGAAGTGCTGGCCGCCCGCGAAAAACGCATTCCGGTGGTGCCGCGTGCGCTGATGCTGGCTGAATTGATGCGCCTAAAGCAGGGCATTGCGATTGCCGGCACCCACGGCAAGACCACGACGACCAGCCTGGTCGCCAGTGTGCTGGCCGAGGGCGGGCTGGACCCGACCTTTGTAATTGGCGGGCGCCTCAACAGCGCCGGTGCCAACGCCAAACTCGGCTCGGGTGACTACATCGTGGTTGAGGCCGACGAGTCGGATGCCTCCTTCCTCAACTTGCTGCCGGTGATGGCGGTGGTTACCAACATTGATGCCGACCACATGGAAACCTACGGCCACGACTTTGGCAACCTGAAGAAAGCGTTTGTCGATTTCCTGCATCGCATGCCGTTTTACGGTACCGCGATTTTGTGTACGGACGACGCTGCGGTGCGCGACATCGTGCCGCAGGTGTCCCGTCCAATCACCAGCTACGGCTTTGGCGAAGATGCCCAGGTGCGCGCCGTCGATGTCAGGGCAGTCGGGGGCCAGATGCATTTCACCGTGCTGCGGCGCAACGGCATCACTTTGCCCGACCTGCCGGTGGTGCTGAACTTGCCTGGCGAGCACAACGTGCTCAATGCGCTGTCGGCAATTGCGGTGGCGGTGGAACTCAATGTGTCCGACGCGGCGGTGCAGAAGGCGCTGGCCGAATTCAAGGGCGTGGGCCGGCGCTTCCAGCATTACGGCGAGGTCTCGGCGCCCGCGGGCGGCAGCTTCGCGGTGATCGATGACTACGGGCACCACCCGGTCGAAATGGCCGCGACGCTGGCGGCGGCGCGCGGCGCCTTTCCAGGCCGGCGTCTGGTGCTGGCCTTCCAGCCACATCGCTACACCCGTACGCGCGATTGTTTCGAGGACTTCGTCAAGGTCATCGGTCAGGCCGACAGCGTGCTGCTCTCCGAGGTTTACCCCGCCGGTGAAGCGCCCATTGTGGCGGCCGACAGCCGGTCGCTGGCACGCGCGCTGCGTGTGGCTGGCAAGGTCGAGCCGGTCTTTGTCGACGACATTGAGGCCATGCCGCAGGCGATTGCCGATAACGCCCGCGATGGCGACGTGGTGATGTGCATGGGGGCAGGCACGATTGGCCTGGTTCCCGGCAAGGTGGTGGAACTGCTGCAGGCAGCTGGGGATCCCTTGCAGGAAGGAGTCAACCTGTGACCCTGACTGATTTCAATTTTGGCAAGGTGGCGGTGCTGCTGGGCGGAAAGTCTGCCGAGCGCGAAATCTCGTTGATGTCGGGCCAGGGTGTGCTTCAGGCGCTGCGCTCGCGCGGTGTCGATGCGCACGGTTTCGATCCTTCGCAGCGGGACCTTGGTGATCTCCAGCGTGAGCAGTTTGACCGCTGTTTTATTGCCTTGCACGGCCGCTTTGGCGAAGACGGTACCGTTCAGGGCGCCCTGGAGCTGATCGGCATCCCCTACACCGGCTCGGGGGTGATGGCTTCCAGCATGGCGATTGACAAAGTGATGAGCAAGCGCGTGTGGCGCGCCGAAGGGCTTCCAACCCCTGGTTGGCGCGAAGTCGGCAGCGCTGAACAGGCCCGCGAAGCGTTTGACGCTCTGGGCGCGCCGATGATTGTCAAACCTTCGCGTGAAGGCTCGACCATCGGCCTGACCAAGGTCACCGACCGTAACCAGTGTGAAGCCGCCTACGCGTTGTCGGCCCGGCACGACCCGTCGGTGCTGTGCGAGCAGTTTGTCTCGGGCGACGAGGTCACTTGCGCGGTGTTGGGCTCGGGTCTTCAGGCACGCGCCCTGCCGGTGATCCAGATTGTGGCGCCCGACGGCAACTACGACTACCAGAACAAATACTTCACCGATACCACGCAATACCTGGTGCCCTGCGAGCTACCGGTTGGCGAAGAGAAGGCGATACAGCAGATCGTGCTGCAGGCCTACAGAACACTTAATTGCCGTGGCTGGGCCCGGGCCGACGTGATGATTGATGCCAAAACCCGCAAACCCTATTTGCTGGAAATCAATACCTCCCCCGGTATGACGGGCCATTCGCTGGTGCCGATGTCGGCGCGTGCTGCCGGCATCAGTTATGAAGACCTCTGCCTCGAAGTGCTGCGCATGGCCAGTTTGGACCACCCTCAGCCACCCGGAGGCGCCGCGTGAACCAAGCCCTGCCGGTGCCGCTTGACGTCAAGCTGATGAATGCCACATCGCTGGTGCTCGGCCTGGTGTTTGCGGGCATGCTGATGGCATTGCTGGTGTCGTGGCTGATGCAGCAAAACCTGTTTCGGCTCAGTGCCATCAAGGTGCGGGGCGACTTGAGCCACACCAACGCGGTAACGCTGCGCGCCAACGTCGTACCGCGATTGTCCGGCAATTTCTTCACGGTCGATTTGGGCCGGGCGCAAGCCGCGTTCGAGGCCGTGCCCTGGGTGCGCAAAGCGCTGGTGCAGCGCGAATTTCCGAACCGGCTGCGCGTGGTGCTCCAGGAACACCAGGCCATCGCTTTCTGGGGGCAGGAGGGCGATGCCCGCCTTGTCAACACTTATGGCGAGGTTTTCGAGGCCAACCAGGGCGACGTCGAGTCCGACGATTTGCCGCTGCTCAACGGTCCCGTCGGGCAGGCCGGTCTGGTGCTGCAGGGCTACCGCATGCTTGCCCCGGTATTCGGCCAAATCGACGCCAGGCTGGAGCAGCTGGAGCTGACCGGACGCGGCAGCTGGCGGGCCCGCCTCGATGACGGCGCCGCGCTCGAACTGGGGCACGGTTCGCTCGAAGAGATCCACAGCCGCGCACAAAGATTTGTCGCCACGTTGACGCAAACCGCCAGCAAATTCGGCAGGCAGCTGGAGTCGGCTGATTTGCGCTACAGCAACGGTTATGCACTCAAGCTGCGAGGCGTCACCACCACGACGCTGGGTGACAAAGAAGACAGGAAAGCAAAAAGGTAAAGATATGGCGAAAGAATACAAAGATCTGGTGGTGGGGCTGGACATTGGGACCAGCAAGGTCATGGCGGTGGTGGCCGAGGTGCTGCCCGGCGGTGAACTCAAGCTTGCCGGACTGGGCATTGCCTACAGCAATGGCCTCAAGCGCGGCGTGGTTGTCAATATCGATGCGACGGTGCAGAGCATCCAGCAGGCACTCAAGGAGGCTGAGCTGATGGCCGACTGCAAGATCGCTCGCGTCTATACGGGTATCACCGGCAGCCATATCCGCGGTATCAACTCCAGCGGCATGGTCGCGGTCAAGGACAAGGAAGTCACGCAGGCAGACATAGCCCGCGTCATCGAAACCGCCAAGGCCATCAATATCTCCACCGACCAGCGTTTGCTGCTGGTCGAGCCGCAGGAGTTTGTCATCGACGGGCAGGATGTACGCGAACCGATTGGCATGAGCGGGATACGCCTGGAAGCCAAGGTGCACATCGTGACCGGCGCACAAAGTGCGGCGGAAAACATCATCAAGTGTGTCAGGCGCTGCGGCCTGGAAGTCGATCAATTGATGCTCAACCCGCTCGCATCCAGCCTCGCGGTGCTCAGCCGCGACGAGCAGGAATTGGGGGTTGCCGTGGTCGATATTGGCGCCGGCACCACCGACGTGGCGATTTTTACCGGAGGCGCGATCCGGCATACGGCCGTTATTCCGATCGCGGGTGATTTGATCACCAGCGACATCGCGATGGCGTTGCGCACACCGACCAAGGACGCCGAAGACATCAAGGTTGAAAGCGGTTTTGCCAAACAGCTGCTCGCCGATCCGAACACCCAGGTCGAAGTGCCGGGCCTGGGTGACCGCGGCCCGCGCCTGCTCAGCAAGCAGGCGCTGGCCGGCGTGATCGAGCCCCGCATTGAAGAGATTTTTTCGCTGGTGCAGCAGGTGATCCGGGAGTCGGGCTATGAAGAGGTTCTGTCTTCCGGCATTGTGATTACCGGCGGCAGTGCGGTGATGCCGGGCATGGTCGAGCTGGGCGAGGACATCTTCCTCAAGCCGGTGCGCAAGGGGTTGC
>JBKJZS010000204.1:0-8622 GCA_046714915.1 Polaromonas sp.
CCTTTTGGTAAGCCGGTGAAATCGTTTTATCGACCATCGGCCCCTGCAGGTAACGCGGCAGGCGGGCCAGCTTCTGGCCCAGCGCGAGCTCGGGGGCAAGCCAGGACTGACCGACGTTGTGATCCCAGCCGGGGTCAATGCCGACCGGCACCACATCCTTGATCTCGCCGTCCTGGCTGATCACCTGCCGGGTTTTAAGATCGAATTTCGGGCTGGGCTGAACGCCCAGCGTCTTCAGGTCGCCATCGCTGTAGGCGCGGATGGTGCACCTGCAGCCCCAGCCGTTGGGCGGGTAGTGCGTTTGCCAGAAGCTGTCATCTATCGGGTAAATGAGGCCGTTCCAGGCGCGGTGCTGTGGCCTGACGCGCGAGTCGCCAGCGGTTCGGTATTGCAGGTAAGGCCGATTGTCTTTATTCGCCTGCAGCTGTTCCCAGCGGCCCGCCATGTGGGCGCTGCGCATGTTGTTATTGAAGATCACCGCCGTTCGCCAGCCGCGCTTGCCCTTGTAGGTCCAGCCGTGCGGTGGAAGGCGAACACGCTGCGGGCTCTGGGCTGCGGGTCCAGTCCCTGGGTGAAATGGGTCTCGATGCCGGTGGACTCGTAACTGAACGGCAAGGGCCTGCGCCAGGCGGGCAGCGTGGCAGGCAGACCTTGGGCGTAGCGGGCCGATTGCACTTCCACGCCGGTCAGCGTGCTGCCTTCTTTCTTGGCTTCAATGACGCCAGCGGCTCTGCCATCTATATAGAGCAGGTAGTCGGCAAAGCCAAAACCGGTGTTGAGCGGGAATTCACGCAGGGCCACGCCACGGGCCGCGTGGATGTTGGCATCGGCCATATGGCAGACGTGCCAGCCTGCTTGCTGCAGCAGCGCGTCAATGCTGACTCTGGCTTTTTGTTCTGGCGTCATGCCCCCGTCCTTTGGCAGCCATTCTAGGGCCAGCGCCGGATGCCCAGAGATTACAAGCTAAATTGGTCTCCAGCCCATACCAAATGGGCGCAAGGAGCTACTATTTTTATAGCAAATTGGAACGGGTTGTCTCTGACCACCGGCGGCGGCCATCGTCCCTGGCACCTGTACGCCCAGAAAGTTTACGACCCACGCCGTAGCGGCACCGCAAAACCACGCGCCACACCCGGCCGCGCCATCATGGCCTGGTACCAGCGCTGCACATGCGGGAAGTCGGCCAGATCGACCTTGTGCCGCTCGTGGCGCCAGGCCCAGCCGATGATGGCGAAGTCGGCGATCGACAGCTCTCCCCCCGCAAAAAACGCGTGCTCGGCCAGGCGTCTATCCATCACGCTGTAGAGGCGCCGGGTCTCAAGCATGAAACGCTCCAGGCCATAACGCCGGTCGGCCTCGTTGTCCAGCGCGATGAAGTGGTGTACCTGGCCGGGCATGGGGCCGAAGCCGCCCATCTGAAACATCAGCCACTCCATGACGGGCACGCGTGCCCGCAATTCCTGGGGCCAGAACTGGCCGGTCTTCTCGCCCAGGTAGAACAGGATGGAGCCGGACTCGAACACACTGATGGGCTGGCCGCCCGGGCCGTTGGGGTCCACGATGGCGGGGATTTTGTTGTTCGGGCTGATCTTCAGAAAGGACGGGGCGTTCTGCTCGCCCTTGGTGATGTCCACCACCTGCACCTCGTAGGGCAGGCCCATTTCTTCCAGGGCGACGCTGATCTTGCGGCCGTTGGGGGTGTCGAAGGCATAGAGCTGGATGGTCATGGTGCGTTTCTGTTCTGTGGATGGATGCAGGGAGGCACGCTGCGCGCCGGCCGAAAAAACGCAGTCTGACACAGGATGCAGGCATGTGAGACATGGATCCCGGGTCAGGCCCGGGATGACAAGCCGAAGAATGGCAGCACGCGCCGGCCCGAGAAAAAGCGAGTCTGACACAGGACGCCGTCGCCTGCTGGCCGGCTTGGCAACAGGGCGCGCGGAAACGATACTCGGGCCATGATCATCCGACCTCACGCTTTTTGCAGTGCGCGCCTGCTCCGGTGGCTGCGAGGGTTCGCGGCCGGTTGCATCGCTTGCGGATTTGCCGCCGCCAGCGGGCTCGCGCTGGCTGCCAACGCACCCAACGACACGCTGCGCATCGGCTCCAAGCGCTTCACCGAGTCCTACATCCTGGCGCAAGTGCTGGCGCAAACCGCGGCGCCCCACACGCTCACCCCGCCGTCGGTGCTACAGGGGCTGGGCAACACGGCGATTGTTTATGAAGCGCTGCGCTCGGGCAGCATCGACCTGTACCCGGAGTACGTCGGCACCATCAGCCTGGAGATTCTCAAAAGCCCTGCGCCGATGACCATGGACGCCATGAACACCGCGCTGGCGCCACTGGGCCTGGGCGCCGCCATTGCACTGGGCTTTAACGATGGTTACGCGCTGGCCATGCGGGAAGACAATGCGCAGCGGCTGGGCATCCGGTCGCTCAGCGATCTGGCACGGCACCCGGAACTCAAGCTCGGCCTGTCCAACGAGTTCATCGGCCGTGCCGATGGCTGGCGCGGGCTGGCGCAGCGGTATGGCGCGCCGCAGGTGCCAATTGCCCTGGACCACGGGCTGGCCTACGACGCGATTGCGAAGAAGCAGGTGGACGTGATCGACATTTACACCACCGACGCGAAAATTGGCCACCTGGGGCTGCGCGTGCTGCAGGACGACCGCGCTTACTTTCCGCGTTATGACGCGGTGCTGCTGTACCGGCTGGACGTGCCGGCGCGTTTTCCGAAAGCCTGGGCGGCGCTGCAGACACTGAGCGGCAGCATCGACGAGACGGCAATGATTGCGATGAATGCCCGGGCCGAATTGCGGGGGGTGGCGTTTGATGTGATTGCCCGGGACCATCTGGTGAATGTGGCCCCCACGCTCGGCACTGGCGTGTCCTCGTTGCCACCCGAGGGGGCGCGTTCCGCCTTGGGGCGGCCCGGCGGCGGAACCACGGCTCTCGCCGACCCGGCGCAACGCGGCTTCTGGGCCAAACTCTTCGGGCCCGACCTGGCGCGGCTGACGGGGCAGCACCTGGCCTTGGTGGCGATCTCGGTAGCCCTGGCCGCGCTGCTGGCCATTCCACTGGCGGTGCTGGTGTTTCCCCACCCTCGCCTGCGCGCTCTCGTGCTCGGCAGCACCGGCCTGCTGCAAACCGTGCCGTCGCTGGCCCTGCTGGCGATGCTGATTTCGCTGATGGGTGTGATCGGCACCGTGCCGGCGCTGATTGCGCTGATGCTGTACGCCCTGCTACCCATCATGCGCAACACCGCGACCGGCCTGAGCGAAGTTTCGCCGGGTTTGCGTCTGGCCGGCCAGGCACTCGGCATGACGGCGCGCCAGCGCATGCGCCATATCGAGTTGCCGCTGGCACTGCCCACCATCCTGGCCGGTGTGCGCACGGCAACTTCCATTGCCATCGGCACCGCGACCATTGCCGCCTTCATCGGCGCCGGCGGCTACGGCGAGCGCATTGTCACCGGCCTGGCCCTGAATGATGGCCAGATGTTGCTCGCCGGCGCCCTGCCCGCCACACTGCTGGCGCTGCTGAGCGAAGCGGTGTTTGAGGTCATCGAGCGTGCAATCCGGCGGCGAAGGATCTGACACCGAGGCGATCCTTCCCAGCGCTCTTCTTGGCCTGGTTTAGGCATCAACTCGGCCTTTAGCCCATACCCTTACTGCACGAGTAGCTATTAAAAATATAGCATTCCCGTGCCGTACAACGTCAGCAAGCCACAGGCGATGCTGGCTAGACGACCGCGACCTCATGGTGAGCTATCAATTCAAGCGCACGCACCAGCGCCGAGTGATCGAAAAGGCCGACATCAGCCGAGCCTACTTCGGCTACGCTAGTGACCATGAGCACCTCGCCCGAGCCCCTGCACTTCTACTTTGACTTCATTTCTCCGTTCGGCTACTTCGCGTCGCTGCGCATCGAAGACCTGGCGGCACGGCATGGGCGCACGGTCGAATGGCACGCCATGCTGCTGGGTGTGTCGGTGCTTAAAGTCATGGGGCTCAAGCCGCTGCTGGAGACGCCGCTCAAGGGCGACTACATCCGCCGCGATGCCCGGCGCTACCTGCGACGGCACGAGCTGCAGCTCCAGCGCGGGCTGGACGACCCCGGCATGTCCCCCCTCGCGGCGGGGCGGGCCTTCCACTGGGTCAGGCACCACCGCCCGGAACTCGCAACGCCGCTGGCCCGAGCGATCTATCACGCTTACTGGGCGCAAGGGCGAGACCTGTCCACCGCCGAGGCGGTGGCGTCCATTGCGCTGCCCGCCGGTCTGGACAGCGGCTGGCTGCGCGATGGCATCCAGAGCGGCGAGGCTGCGCAACTTCTGCGCAGCGCGGTAGATGCCTCACTCAAAGCCGGCATCTTTGGCTCGCCGACCGTGGTGGTGGATGGCGAACCGTTCTGGGGCGTGGAAACCTTCGACCTGCTCGAAGAATGGCTGGCCAGCGGCGGCTGGTAGTGCCGGCGTTCAGGCGCCGGTGAAGACGAACTCGATCGTCAATGCAATCGCGGCCAGGCTTTGGCGCAGCCGGCGTTCCAGCGCTTCGTCGCGCGTCGATGCAATCGACACCACGGCCACCAGCGTGCCGCCACGTTCCTCCCCCCTGACCGAGGCACCGTCCACGTCCGCGAGCATCTCGGCCAGCTTGACCTCGATCGCGCGCAGCCGCAGCGCAGGCTTGTAGATCTTGCCGATCGCGGTGACCGGCATCGCGTCGATGATGGTCACGCGCTTCGGCATGGCCGGCCGCTCGTAGACATGGGGCGCCACTTCGGCCAGCATGGTGGCGGGCTCACAGTTTGCGCCCGGCTTGAGCGTGACAAACGCCACCGGCAATTCGCCCGCATAGGCGTCGGGCTCGCCAACCACGGCGCACAGCGCCACGGCCGGATGGGCGAGGAAGGCTTCCTCCACCAGTCCGGGGTCGATGTTGTGCGAGCCGCGGATGATCACGTCCTTGGCGCGGCCCGTGATGTGGATGCAGCCCTGCGCGTCAATGTGGCCGAGATCGCCAGAGACCAGCCAGCACGCCTCGGGTGGCGCACCGGGCGCGCCCGCGAACATGCCGACGTTGCGTGCGGCGTCGGTATAACCCGGGCTCACATGCGGGCCGCGCAGCACGATGACGCCAGTCTGCCCCGCAGCGCAGATCTCGCCCAGCTGTGCCGCACCGTCGCGCCAGGGGACGGCGCGCACTTCGGTGTAAGGCAGCCGCAGGCCCGTGGAGCCAGGCACACGCGGCGCGGCGGCGGGCTCGATGGACACCAGGCACGCGCACTCGGTCATGCCCACGATGTTGCGCACCGGAATTCCCAGCCTGGCTTCGAACTGTCCGGCCAGCTCGGCGGGCAATGGCGAACCACCGGTATAAGCCACCTTGACCGAGGATATATCTGCGTCAACCGGGATGTTCACCAACGTGGCAAGAAGCGTCGGCACACAGGCCAGTGCCGTCACACGTTCGCGCTCGCAGAACTTCCAGTAGTTCTTCACAAAGGCCGGGTTGCGCATGCCGCTGAGTGTGGGTAACACCTGCGTGGCGCCAATGGCCAGCAGCGACAGGCCGTAGACAAAGGCGCCGGCGACATGAAACAGCGGAAATCCGTTGACCTCCACCGTGTGCTCATCGAAGCCATAGAAGCGGTGCGCGAACCAGCTCGTGTGCGCCTCATTGCCATGGGTGTGCTGAGCGAGCTTGGGCGCGCCGGTGGTGCCGCCAGTGTGAAAGCAGGCTGCGATGCGGTCGGGTGTGAGCTGCGGGTCGAAAGCAAGCGTGTCGCTGTGCCCGGCCAACAGGTCCTGGAACACCGGCACACCGGGCGCCGCGCTGTCACCCACCCGGATTTGCAGCAGCGGCAAGGGCCTGAGCGCAAGCACTTTCTCCACGGTGGACCAGAGATCCAGGTCGCTGTTGGGTCCAAGCACCACCATCACTTTGGCGCCGGAGGCTTGCAGCAGCGCCGCGATATGGTCGGCCTGCAGCAGGTAGTTGATCGGACAGGCCCTGCCGGCAAGCTGCGCACCCCAGAGCGCAAACTGCGTCTCGGGAATATTCGGTGCCAGGATCGCCACCGCGTCGCCCGGCCCGACCCCCAGCGCGCGAAACAGATTGGCCGCGCGGTGAATCTGTGCCAGCAGCGTGCGGTAACTCACCGCCTCCGCCGGCTGCTGCGGATCGCCGCTGGGCAGGTAACGAAAGGCGTCGCGCTCGCCAAAGCGACGCGCTGCCTGTTCGATCAGGCCATAGGTCGTGCGCGCCGGGATGGCCTGGTCATACGGCGTCCGTTCCAGCGCCTCGATATCGGCCAGACTTCGAAAGGGGGGCGCGCTGATCATGTGGCAGCTTGCTCAAGCCCGAGCAGCCGCACCGCATTGCCCTTCAGGATGCCGGCCATCACCTCAGGCTTGAAGCCCGCATCCTCAAAGTCCCAGCAGCTCACCTCGGCGTGGGTGTGGATGTCAATGGCGATGAGATTTTTGTAGTCCATGGGGTCTCCTGGCGCGGTCGACTTTTTTTACGGTCATGCGGGTTAACACCCATCAAACAGGCCGGGAAATCAATTGAATTGGTTATTATTTATAACAATAATTCATTCACTTTGCAAACCCGACCATGACCGCTAAAACCCCTTCCAAAGACATCCAGCTGGACTTTCGCGGCGACCACCAGGAGGTCGCGGTGGTTCGCCTGAGCCGCGCCGCCAAACGCAACGCCCTCAATGACGGCCTGATTTTGGCACTGCGCGACATTTTCGAAAACCTGCCTGCCACCGTCCGTGCTGCCGTGATCCATGGCGAAGGCGCCCACTTCTGCGCTGGCCTGGATCTGGGCGAACTGCAGGAGCGCGACGCGGGCCAGGGCCTGCACCATTCGCGCATGTGGCACGCGGCGCTGGAGCGGGTGCAGTTCGGCCCGGTGCCGGTGATTGCCGCGCTGCATGGCGCGGTGGTCGGCGGCGGGCTGGAGCTGGCGAGCGCCTGCCACATCCGCGTGGCCGACGAGTCCACCTTTTATGCGCTGCCGGAAGGGTCGCGCGGCATTTTTGTCGGTGGTGGCGGCTCGGTGCGCATCCCCAAACTGGTCGGCGTCGCACGCATGACCGACATGATGCTGACCGGCCGCGTCTACAACGCCCAGGATGGCGAACGTGCCGGGTTTGCGCAGTATCTGGTGCCCGAGGGCCAGGCCTTCGACAAGGCCGTGGAACTGGCCGTGCGGGTGGCGCAGAACGCTCCGCTGACGAATTACGCCCTGATGCATGCCTTGCCCCGCATCGCCGAACAGCCGGCTGACCACGGCTACCTGACAGAGTCGCTGATGGCCGCGATTGCGCAAAGCGCGCCGGAAGCCAAGCAAAGAGTCAAGGCCTTTCTCGACGGCAAAGCCAGCAGGATCGCAAAGAGCTGACAGCGCGGCCCGGCCGATCACCGGAGAAACAACACCATGAGCGAGACAATTTTCACCCCGCGCCCACCGAGCTACCGCTCACTGAAATTTGGTGTGACCCGTATCGAGCTGCGCGAGGGTCTGCACGGCATTCAATACCTCAAGGCCGATCAGCCACTGGGCAACTACGCGCAGCGCATCACCGACCGGCTGCTGCTTTGGGCGGAAACCACGCCGGACCGCAGTTTCATCGCCCGGCGCGTCAAAAACGCCGACGGCAGCTCCGGCGACTGGCAGCACATCAGCTACGCACAGGCGCTGGCCAGTGCCCGCAGCATCGGGCAGGCACTGCTGGACCGCGGCCTGAGTCCGGAGCGCCCGGTCGCCATCCTCAGCGAAAACGACCTGGAGCACGCGCTGCTGGCGCTGGGCTGCATCTACGCCGGTGTGCCCTATTGCCCGGTCTCACCTGCTTACTCCACCGTCAGCCAGGACTACGACAAGCTGCGCCATGTGCTGGCCACGCTGACACCCGGCCTCGTCTTTGCCAGCGATGCATCGCGCTACGGCAAGGCGATTGCCGCCACCGTCGGCGATGACGTCGAAGTCGCTATAAATTCCATAGCTGCTGACGCCCGACTAACAAGGGCCACCACCGCATTTAGCCAACTTCTTGCGACCGAAGCAACAGCGGCGGCCGATGCGGCGATGCAGGCCACCGGGCCGGACACCATCGTCAAGTTCCTGTTCACCTCGGGCTCGACCAAACTGCCCAAGGCGGTGATCAACACCCAGCGCATGTGGTGCGCCAACCAGCAGCAAATGCGCCAGTCGATGCCGGTGCTGGCCGACGAGCCGCTGGTGCTGATCGACTGGCTGCCGTGGAACCATACTTTCGGCGGCAACCACAACTTCGGAATGACGCTTTACAACGGCGGTACCCTCTACATCGACGACGGCAAACCGACGCCGGCGTTGATGGACGAGACCCTGCGCAACCTGCGCGAGATAGCCCCGACGGTGTATTTCAACGTGCCCACGGGTTTTGAAGCGATTGCCCACGCGATGAAGACCGACGCGCAGCTGCGCAAAAACCTGCTCTCGCGCGTGAAGATGTTTTTCTACGCTGGCGCCGCGCTGGCCCAGCCGATCTGGGACAGCCTGCACCAGACGCAGGAGGCCGAAATCGGCGAGCGCGTCGTCATGGGCACCGGCCTGGGCATGA
>JBKJZS010000205.1:0-5705 GCA_046714915.1 Polaromonas sp.
CCCGTCAGCCCACCAGCCCTTCCATTCGTCATAGCTGGCCACGTCTTCGGAGAATGGCGCATCGCCCCAGATCTTCTCGACGGCCCGGTTCATGCGCAGCAGTTTGCCCTGCGCATCGGCCACGACGATGCTGGCGGGCACGACATTGAGCGTGGCGTCTAGCAAGCGCCGCCCGGCCTCTGCCGCTTCGGCTGCGATGACTGCCTCGCGACGGCTGTCTTGAAGGGCTTCCATGGCGTCTATCCGCGCACTCACGTTCACCCCGCTGGCGACCAGCGCAGTAATTCCCCCCTCGCTATCGCGCAAGGGACCCACCTGGAAGTCGATGCGGTACTTCTGGGCTGAACGCGTGACCTCCACGTCGAAGCGCACGGTTTCCCCGGTCGCAGCGCGCGCGATGGCGCTGCGCACTTTGTTCTGCCGCTCGATGTCGCCCGCCCACCAGGGCGCGTCCCACAAGCGGCGGCCCAAAATATCATCCCTAGTTAGCTTGGCGACGCGTAGAGGTTCCTCGTTGACCTCCCGCAAGGTTCCGTCCAGGTCGAGCAGGCCGACGTACATATAAAGGTTGTCAAGTACCAGCCCGAGCCGCTGACTCGACTCGCGCAATTGCTGCTCGGTGCGGATCACACGTGCCAGCGCCAACTTCATGACGTGAATGACCACGCAGTCTATGAGCAAGATAACAGCGAAAAAGACCAGCGCGACGAGGTCGGGGCCAGTTAAAGAAAGCGAGCGGTCGGGTTGTACAAAGAAGAACCACGCCGCCAAAACGCTCAGTGCCGATGTCAGCAGCCCGGGGCCGAGTCCTGCCAGGTAAGCGGCGAGGAGCACCGCCGGAAAGAAGGTCAGGAAGGGAAAGCCCTTGGCGGGCAACACGTCGGCCAACCCAAATCGCGCCAGCAGCGCGATCAGGAAGAAAGCGATTGCCACCGAATATCGCAGCAAGCGGGGTGTCGCAGTTAACTGTTGGGCATAGGCCAAACCCAGATAACGCAGGGGCCGGGACGCGGCGGGGGCGAATCGATACATAGATAAATTCCGACGGATAACGGATAACGGATAGGCATTTACACCGTATGCCCCCAAGTATGCCCCCTTGAAACAGCCATCAACCGGCGTAAAACCCTCGCATCTCCCGCAGCAATGCGCGGCCTGGTCGATCTCCCCCCAGAAGGCGCTGTCCAGGATCGTGATTTGCGGCGCGCGGGGCATGCCGGATGCACGGCGAGCCCGCAGCGAATCCGAACCGCCGTTTCGCTCAGTCACCCGTTGACGCGCGCCGACCGGTAGCTACGGCCGCGTCTGTGCGTTTGCCCGGCTGTGACTGTCCGCCGCTCCCGCGATCCAGATGGACCTGGGCCGCGTTGCACCCGGCGAATTCATGACCCTGCAACGGCCGGATTTCGAGGCGGCCATTGGCGCGCTGATAAACACGGTGGCGCTTATTGCTCCGGCCCGATGAAGTCTTCATTTCCGTTCGGGCTAAGCTTGTCGAAGCCAGCGCAGCCCTTCGACGGTGCTCAGGACAGGCGGCTCAGGGCGAACGGTTCATACTTCACAAGGCCGGATCAATAGTGTGGCTGGCTTGCTGCGCGATGCGGGCATTCAGACGGCGGATGTCGACACGGTGTTTTTTACCGGTGGCTCCAGTAGCGTGCCTTTGTTGCGCGAAGGCATCGCGACGCTGCTGCCGCAGGCGCGGCAGCCTTGTCGGCCTTTCCGGTGGTTCAATGTCAAACAGGCCTGTAGCTCCCGCCGTACCTGCGCGAACAGCTATCAAATCAGAAGCATGACTCGGGTAGTGTTGGCCGTTTGAGAAAGCGCCTGCAGCGAACCAATTTCTCGCTTAATGGCCGTCCTGATCTCAAAACCAGATCTTGGCGACGACGCTGACGGCCTTGTTCGCCTTGCGAAATACAGATCTTTGCTCATCGGTCACCGGATCAATGAATCTGGTTTCGTTGCGAAAGGCTTTTCCAGGAAAGAGAATCCCCGCTCTCAAATCCAGCCCGAGCCGCCGCAGACCAAACAGGTTGCGAAACCCAAACACGATGTCGAGCGCGCGCCCCGCTTCTTTGCTCAGCATGGTGTCATCCTGGTTCATTTGGGCCGTCAGTGCCCAGTTGCGAATTTCGTCCGCGATTTTGTTCAGCCGGTAATGATGGTAGACAAGGTCGACCGAGACGTTCGGTGCCGGCCTGAAGCCCAGGGCCGCAGTGAAAATCCGGAGATTGCTCAGTTCCGGGTTGAGCGCCTCGCCGTAATACTTGAATCTGGGAAAACCCCCGAACTTTCCTTCGTTCGACTGCAAGCCGGTTTGGCGAAACTCGTGGTTCCTGTCGTCGTTCGGGTTGTCGTCACCGGTCGCGTAGGCGTAGCCCAGGGTGACGTTGGGGGCGTACGGAAGCGCTGGGAACCGGTACGTGCCGCCGACATCGAAGGCGTGGCCCTTTAAATTTTTCTTGAACTCGTCTTTGCCGCGCAAAAGACCGAGTTCGGTCCAAAAGTTGAATCGGTCGGACGGCATGCCATAGCCGCGCAATCCCATGTGCAGCGGCTGCCCTTCCTTGCCCGTTGGATCTTCGCGGAAAATCGTGTAGCCAGCCAATCGGATGTCTTCGATTCCGCGGTAGTCCAGGTAGAACATGTAGTTGTTGATTCGAGTCTTCTGAACCGGCGCGAGCAGGTCCAGGTCCAGCCTGTCCTTGCGTGAAACGCTGAATTCGGCTTGATAGGCGCCCTGCTTGAGTTTGACGAAGGCGGCATCCAGTGACGTGTCATACAGCCAATGCCGGTCGTCCTCGAAATTGCGCCGCCCCAGTGTCAGGTCGATCGGCCCCAGTTGCTTGAAGGTCACCCAGGCCTGGTCAACTGGCAAGGAGGTGTACCTTCGCGGTGCAACTTGCGTTTGCCCGTTCGGAAGAGTGACTACCTGCTGCTCCCTCTCTGCGATCTCCCTCTCCAGCAACATTTCCAGCATCATCTCGACTTTGGCGCTCGGTCGATAGACGATATTGCCGTTTATTTGAGGCGCCAGGATGAGGGAATTGTCCCGCAGGCGCTTGTCGAGATCCACGTTACGGCGGTAAGTGATGTCAGACTCACTGCCATATGAATACTGGTACGTCAAGCTTTGGATCAATGGCCTTTCCGGATACCTGGCTGAACTCGGGTCTCCAGGCGAAACCGGGTCCCCGGACGGCGCTTTCGGCAACTGAAATTGCGCCAGCTGAGTGTTGGTTACGACGTCCGCGGCGATCGATTGCTGCGCGCCGGTTTTACCAGCCCTATGCTCAAGAAGAGGGCCTGCGACCGGGTCGGCTTGGACCGCCAACAAGCTAGTTGGGGCACTCTCCCCCCGATCGTTTGTGACCTCAGCGGCAACAGCCGACAGAACCGCACCCGGAGTGACGGCGAGCGCGGTTGACCACACCAAGGAAAGCGTTGCCGTTCGAAACAGTTGGCTCAAACAGTTAGTGTTTTTCATCGTTCCAGCGACTCCGTTGGCAGTTGAAACGAATTGTCAGGTGGCGCCGACTGAAAGGCAAGACCTCCGCATGCACAGTATGCGTCCGGGCAACACATCTTGAGGCGAAGCTGAGTTCAAGAGATAGTGCGCACGATGAAGATCATGCACACCATGGCGAGCGAAGCTCAAGCCAATCGAGCCAGGAGACGTTTTTACAGCGCAGAGCTCAAGGCCCAGGTTATGCGGGAGTGCCGTCAAAGTGATGCTGTCGCGCCTGCCGACCCGGCGCGCCAGCCAGGCTGGTGAGCTGCTGCAGCACAGGTGGAAGTCAGTCCTCGACCCGTACGCAGTCGCGTTCGTCAATGCGTCCAGGCGTGTTCGCCGCGCGCTTACGGATGCACATGCAAGATGTGACCGGTGGCCGCAGGCTGTCCCGACGCTGACCACCGATTGTTGCGGTCGACCGAAAACTGACCATCAAATGGAGTGCACCCGACATCTCCTGCGCGCCGATGCACGGGCACGATGTGATCGGCCTATTTGTCCTTGATGAAGCCGTACTTGGTCAGCCGCAAGTCCTCGTCCCTGACGAGTCCGATCGACGGAGCGTAATACTTGTACTCGCGCGCGGTGATATCGATGGCCGAGCCTTCCTTGACCTTCAGGCAGTTGGAGAACGTCCCTGCCGGAGTTTTGCAGGTTTCATTCATGCTCACGATCTCGGCCCGGTCCATGGCCACGCCGGGCGCAATCTCCTGGTAGTACTTCATCTTCAGTTTCGGCGCGCCGGGCATCAAGAGGCCGGCCCGGTTGCCATTGACGCCGGCATGCCAGGTGCCGTCGTGCTTGACAACCTTGCCTTTCTCGTAGAAGTCGACGTCTTCACCGAAATAGAACATGTCCTTTGTTTGCTCACACATGGCGAAGAAGTTTCTGGAGACTTCATACAGTTCTCCTTTCTTCCACTCTCTCTCCTCAACCACGCGTGTCGTGACCCCATCGACTATTTTGGTCTCATCGAGGACCGTGATATGGAGCTTCGCATCGCCTCCTTCCAGCACCAGCTGAAAGCCTGGCTCAAGAACAAAGTGCGTGTTTTTGCCCTGGGTTACCAATTCGCACTTCCCTATTTCGAAGGTGTCCTGCCACCCCGAACTGCCCGGCTTGTCCTGCGCCACTGCCGCACCAGACAGCAGCAGTGTGGCCGCCGCAGCTAAAGCCTGAACCGTTTTTTTCATCATGATTTCTCTCCTTGATATAAGACCATTGACACAGCAAACCCCAGGTTTACGCATGAGCCAGGCCGATGTCGGACTGGCGTTGCGCCCCGGCTGCGAAAACCAGATACAGCGCGGGCAACACAAACAAAGTAACCAGCGTGGACGCGATCAGGCCGCCGACAATGACGACTGCGGTAGGTTGCACGATCTCCAGTCCAGGGCCTTGCGCGAAAAAGAAAATCGGCAGCAAAGCGGCAATGATTGCGATGGAGCCGGTCAAGATCGGTGACAACAATTCCCGTGCGCCGCGGATGACGAGATCAAGACCAAATGGCACCTGCTCTTGTGCCTCAAGATGCTGATAGCGCTTGATCAAGGCGACGGCATTGCGGGCAGCAATTCCCAGCACCGCGAGGAAGCCGACGATCGAACCCAGCGACGTCACGCCGCCAGTGAGCAGCACCGCCAGCACGCCGCCTGCCACTGCCGCTGGCAGCCCGGCAAAAGCAATCAGCCCCAGCCTCCAGCTGCCAAAGCAAGCCTGCAGCAGCAGAAAGATTCCGATCAAGCTGGCAAGGGCGACACCCAGCATCCGTTCCTGCGCTTTTTCGCGCTCGGCCGATTCACCCAAAAGCTCGGGATGGTACTCAAGCGGAAACTTGATCTTCTCCAGCCGGTCTTCCACCTCGTCGGCCACCGCGCCCGCATTGCGTCCCGACACGTTGGCCACCACATCGACATAGGGCGCGATGCGCTCGTGCCGCAACACAGTCGGCGTCGAGACCAGTTTGACGTCGGCGATGTCGCCCAGGCGAGCGTGGGTGCGATCCGATTTTTCAACCCACAGGTCGCGCAGATTGCTCAGGCTATGGCGCGTTTCGGGCGCACCGTGAACCACGACCTCATAAATCTTCTGATCCTTGAATAAATAGCCAACCACCAGACCGGCAAATACGGTTGCCGTGGCACGCCGCACATCGCCGGGTTTGACATTGGCGCGGCCAGCGCTGTCC
>JBKJZS010000206.1:0-1141 GCA_046714915.1 Polaromonas sp.
AGGTGGAGGTGGGTAAGCTGGGGCCAAGAGTAAATTGGTGAATCGCCGACAATTCGTGACGAACATGACCCATCCCCCCATTTTAACGACCGACCTTCATGCCCACATCGTCAAGGCCATTGACGCCGCTGGCGGCTGGATAGGTTTTGACCACTTCATGGCGCTGGCCCTCTACACGCCAGGCCTGGGTTACTACGCCAGCGATTCCCGCAAATTCGGCCTGATGCCGACGGGCGTTACTACGGCGGGTGGGGCTGGTGGCAGCGATTTTGTGACAGCACCGGAGCTGTCGCCGCGTTTCGGCCAGGCGCTGGCGCGGCAGGTGGCGCAGGCGCTACAGACCACCGGCACCACCGAGGTCTGGGAGTTTGGCGCCGGTTCGGGCGCGCTGGCGCTGGAAATCCTGGGCGCGCTGGGCGAGCGGTTGACGCAATACACGATTGTCGATTTATCCGGCAGCCTGCAGGCGCGTCAGCGCGAGCGTTTGGCCGCCTACGCCGACAAGGTGCGCTGGGTCAGCGAGTTGCCGGCGCAGATGTCGGGTGTGGTGATCGGCAACGAGGTGCTGGACGCAATGCCGGTTCAGTTGCTGGCCCGCGTGAATGGGGTCTGGCACGAGCGCGGGGTGGTCGTCCACGGCAATAGCCTGGTTCATGCCGATCAGGCGACCGGACTGCGCCCGCCGCTGGAGGTCGAGGGCAGCCACGACTACTTGACTGAAATCCACCCTCAGGCCGAGGGGTTTATCGCCACCCTGGCCGACCGGCTGCAGGCCGGTGCGGTGTTTCTGCTCGACTACGGTTTTCCCGAACACGAGTATTACCACCCGCAGCGCAGCATGGGCACGGTCATGTGCCACCGCGGCCATCTGGCCGACGCCGATGCGCTGCAGGAGGTCGGCACCAAGGACATCACCGCCCATGTCAACTTCACCGGCATCGCCCTGGCCGGGCAGGAGGCCGGTTTGCAGGTGCTGGGCTACACCAGCCAGGCGCGTTTTCTGCTGAACTGCTGCGTGCTGGATGGCATGGAAAATGCCTCATTGGCAGAGCGGGTCATGGTGCAAAAACTGGTCAACGAGCATGAAATGGGCGAGTTGTTCAAGGTCATCGGCTTTGCGGTTGATTCTGCAGTGCAGCCC
>JBKJZS010000207.1:0-11261 GCA_046714915.1 Polaromonas sp.
GCGTAGTACTGCTCGTAGGGCGCGTAGCCCGGCGCCACCAGGATCGTGAGCGTGCGCGACTGACCCATGGCGGCGCGCGCCGATCCGAAATCCAGCAACAGCGGGCTGCCATCGTTGCGCACGAGGATGTTCTCGGGCTTGATGTCGCGGTGGATGAAGCCGGCCGTGTGCACCAGCGTCAGCCCGTCCAGCACCGGTAGCACGACGTTCAGCAGCTCGCGCTCGGACAGGGTTTGGCGGCGCTCCAGCAAGGTCGCCAGCGTCTCGCCTTCCTCGAATTCCATCACCATATAGGCGGTGTTGTTGTGCTTGAACACGGAGTGGACGCGCACGATGTTTGGGTGGTTGAAGCGGGTCAGCGTGCGGGCCTCGCGGATGAAGCTGTCCAACCCCGAGCTGTAGCGCTCGCTCTGCGTCAGTGCGCGCGGGCTGACGGTGGAGTCGGCCCTGCGCGTGGCCGTGTCCACCGGCAGGTATTCCTTGATGGCCACCAGCTTGTCCAGGTTGCTGTCGCGTGCCTGGTAGGTGATGCCGAATCCGCCCTGCCCCAGCACGCGCTCCAGCACATACCAGTGCAGCTTGTACTGCGCGGGAAGCGCATCCGGAAAAGATGAATCGTTCATGCCGGCTCCGGTGGAGTGACGGTTTGCGCCTGGGCTCGTCCGCCGACCATGGTTTGGCCCGCGTCGCCCAAGGATGATAAGGCCATCACTGCGGAAAAACCATCGCTGAATCGCGCCCGCGGCGCCCCGTAAGTCATCTGTCACCAGACAGTGAGTCGCCTGTAAGCAACCCGGCAGGAACATCAAATCACCACCCAAAGTGGTCTTGTTCAACCGCAGGAGAATCTTATGTACCCCCACGCTCACATTCGTTCGCTGAACAGGTCGTCGTCAGAGGCGACGGCTCTTCGGCCCGTCCCTGCCTGCGCAGGCAGGCAGGGAGCCGCGGCCCTCAGCCCCTCAGGGACGCCTGCCTCCTTGAGGCGGCTCGGCGGAGGCATCATGAAAGCGCCCCTAAAATCCATCTTCCCCGCCGTGCTGGTCGCCGTCGCGCTGTCCGGCTGCTATGTCGTCCCGGTCAGCCCTGAGGGCTATCCCTATCCGTCCTACCCCTATCCTGGCTACCCCGGCGCGGCGCCGCTCCCACCGGTGGCAACGCCGGCGCCGCCGGCTGCACAGGTGCTTTCCGTGCGACTGTATCCGGCCAATGAAAAGGCGGCCCAGTCCGGCGTGCTCAACGGCACCGTGACCAGCACCTCCTTTGGCAAAGGACGGTTCCAACTCAATTACCGCGGTGAGACGCTGAACGGCGAGGCGACCCGCGTCGACGGCGACAGCCGGCGCGGCGTGGCCAGCGCCTACGGCAGCAGCGGCGCCTTCATGAGCTGCGAATACCAGATGCAATCGGCCCGCCAGGGGGCAGGCACCTGCACCCTCTCGGACGGAGCCAAGTACCAGGTGCACATCGGGATTTGACGTGGTGACGATGGATGCCTTGGGGCAATGCATTGCTGGCCACCGCCGCTAGAGCCGGCGACCAGCAAACCCGCGCGTTGCTGCTGTCGGACTTCATGGTTCCTTCGCGCGGCGTGCCGCGTCGTGATCACTGCTTGGTAAAGGTGATACTGGTATCCAGAGCCGTCGGATAGCCTTGGGCATCCGTGGGGCTGGCCCCATCGCCGAACTGCAACTGGATGCCGTTGAGGACAAGTGTGATGTCTTTGGAGGGGGGGATGGCCGTGTCTGAAGGCCTAAAGGTGACCTTGTCAGCCCCGACTGGCCCGGATGCCGGGAAATCGATGACCACGATTCCTGAGAATTCCGGGATGGGGATGATGATGGCTACGGGAGGCGCGCAACCGATGTTGGGGAAACCGATCGCCTGGGCCAACGACGACGCCTGGGTCGCGCCAATTTTGGTCGCGATGAACTCCAAACGGGCCGAAGCGTTGCGTGCGGGGTCGGGGATGCAAACAGCCCAGTGACCAATATATTGGTCGATCGGATCTGCAGCCGTCGCCGTCGCTGTCGTATCACCGCCCCCACCACCGCAGGCCGCGATCAAAACGGCCGCGCCTGCTGCTGAAACCAGCCTTGCCAGTCTTGCCATGGCCGGCCTCCTGATGAAGCCGTGGCAGGGCGTAGAGGGGTTGGCCAGATCGATGCCAAGAGTGTCGGTTTCCATGATGAACCTCCGTGAGTCAAGGGTTGACAAGAGACGCCTGAGCGCCAGGGTGCCAGCGAGTACGCTGGCCAATCGAGTGACTTGCATGCAACCCTCCAATCGGTCGTGAACAGGTCAAATCGCCTGCAAATCCATCATGGCCACGCAGGGCCCACAGCTGGCTTAGCAGCCGCTTACAGTTGACTGATCGATCGTCTTCCCGCGCCGACGTGGCGAGTCGATGACCTGGGAGGTAATGGAACACCGGCCCGCTTGCGCTTTAGGATGGCGCCATGAACACAAGCACCCCCCAAGCGTTTGGCGAGCACCTGCGCCACTGGCGCCAGCACCGCCGCCTGAGCCAGCTGGACCTGGCGCAGGAAGCCGAAGTGTCTACCCGGCACCTGAGTTTTTTGGAAACCGGCCGCTCGGTGCCAAGCCGCGAAATGGTGCTACGCCTGTCAGCGCGGCTGGACATTCCGCTGCGCGAGCGCAACGCCCTGCTGGCGGCGGCGGGCTACGCGCCGATGTACCGCGAACGGCCGCTGGGCGATCCGGCGCTTAGCGCAGCCCGGCAGGCGGTGGAGCTGATTCTCAAAAGCCACGAGCCCCAGCAAATCACGGCCACGGCGGACCCGGTGCAGAAAAATTTGCTGCGGGAATTGCGCGCCTATCGAGTACTGGAACGTCAAGGACAGCAAGGTGACGCAGCTTTTCAAGATGGCCAAGGCTGCCATGACGGGCGAAAGGCCCCAGAACCTGCACGAGAGCACACAAAGAGCTCAATCTCTCCTGAGCCCTGCTGTAGCCACCATGCCCTTTATTTCACTGAACAAGGCCACCGACCCGCTGGCGCCGGATGACTTGCGCATCAACACCGCTGCGGTGTTGTATGTGGAGGCATCAGGACCGGGGCTGATCGGCCAGACGACCATTCACCGGGCCGGTCAGGGCACCCTGGTCAATGCGGTGACAGAGTCCATCGGCACAGTAGTCAGCCACGCTGGCCGGCTGGTTGCCGGCACACGCCACGACCTGGCACGCCGCCTGATGATGGTGCCAGCACGCTTTATATTTCACCGGCAAACGTCAGTCATGTGCGCCCCAACCTGCCATCAGCGCCGGAGTTTTGGTATGTGAAATTTGTCGATGGGTCGGAAGTGCGGATTGTGGACCCTTTGCCGGAAGGCTTGTGACAGGCCAATGTTTTTCCAGAGCCGTACCCCAGCGCCGGGTTGAGGCCCATGGCGGGCCGGATCACAGGGGCTTGAGTTCTGGCTCGGCACCCTCGGGCAAGGGATACTGGTCCACGTTCAATGACATGCTGACCAGCGTGTAGTAACTCATGGTTCCCATCAGGTCGACCGCCCCCGTTTCGCCGAAGCGCTGCACCAGGGCTGCATAGCTGGCGTCACTGACTTGTCGCGTCTGAAGCAGCTCATGACAGAACCCATAAACTGCGGCCACGTCACCTGACAAACCCTGCGGCGCGTGCCCCAGCGCAATCGCCTCAATCAGCGCCGGGTCCAGTCCGGCCTCGCTCGCAATACGCTTGTGGGCCCACCAGACAAACTGGCTGGTCCAGCAACGCGCCACCAGCAAAATCGCCAGTTCGTTCAAAGCCAGCGGTAGCGAGGAATTGAACCGGGTATGTGCGCCGAACTGCTGGGCCAGATTGCCAAGCTCGGGGCTGCGCAGCAAGACGTTGTAGGGGCCTTGCATGGTGCCGCGCGCACCCGCCAGCACGCTGTGTGTCATCTCGCGCTGCGCAGCTGTCATGGTGTCCCAGGTCAGCGGTTTGAAGCGGCGGCCGCGCAGATTGAGCGCTGGTGGAGATTTTTGATCGGGCATGAACACCTCAGACGGGCTTGTCGCCCTTGAGCGTGATGCGGTGCATCACGCGGCGAAAGCCATGGTAGTCGTTGACCGGGTTGTGCTGCGCGCAGCGGTTGTCCCAAAACGCAATCGCGTTGGGCTCCCAGGCGAAGCGGCAGGTCAATTCCGGCTTGACCTGGTGCCCGAACAAAAACTGGAGGAGCGGCGCACTTTCTTCGTCCGTCATGCCCTTGATGCCCGCCGTATGCGCCACATTGACGTACAAGGCCTTACGCCCGGTTTCCGGGTGGGTGCGCACGACCGGGTGCTCGGCCCGGTACTCTTGCGGAGCGGCTTCCTTGCCGTCCGACTTGATGCGGTCTTCGCGCGTTTTGGAAACATCCGCCTTGGCCGAACTGCTGATGCCGATCAGGCCATCGAGCAAACGCTGCATGGTGCTGGAAAGCGACTCGTAGGCGAGATACTGGTTGGCAAACAGGGTGTCGCCACCATAGGGCGGCACTTCACGCGACAGCAACATGGAGCCCATCGGCGGAATGTCCAGATAGGTGGTGTCCGAATGCCAGATACCGCCGAAATTGACTTTTTCATGCTCCAGTTTTTTCACCTCGATGATGTGCGTAAAGCCGTCCAGACCCTTGACGAAGGGGTACTCGATTGGCTCACCCATGGCCTGCGCAAAAGCCAGAAACTGCTGCGGTGTCAGCTTCTGGTTGCGCAGGAAGATGACCTGGTGGTCCAGAAAGACCTGGCGAATGTCGGCGGCCAGTGCGGCCGGCACCCCTGTGGAAAGATCGATACCCGAAATTTCGGCGCCCAGCGCGCCGGCGATTTGCCTGATTTTCATGATGCGTCCGCCTTCAGTCTGCGGTGGCACCGGAAGTCTTGACGACCACCGCCCACTTCTGGATATCGGCACGCAAAATGGCCGCAAATTCCTGCGGCGTGGTTTCATAGGGCTCGGCACCGAGCACCGCGAATCGGTCCATGGTGTCCTTGTCCTCAAGAATTTTCTTGATGTCGGCATTGATCTGCCGGATCACCGCCGGCGGCGTGCCTTTGGGCGCAAACAGGCCGAACCAGGGGTTGATCACAAAGCCGGGGTAGCCCGACTCGGCGATGGTAGGCATGTCCTTGAAAGCCTGCGCGCGTTTGGAACCGGTCACCGCCAGCCCCTTCACCGTGCCGGCCCGGATGTGCTGGGCAATTGACGGCAAGCTGGTGAAGACCAGCTGGATCTGCCCGGCGATCAGGTCGGTGAGCGCCGGTGCAGCGCCCTTGTAAGGCACATGCAGCATCTTGATCTGGCTGGTGGCACTGAACATCTCGCCCAGCAAATGATTGACTGAGCCGTTACCGGCCGAGCCAAAGGAAACGGGGTTTTTGGCGGCATAGGCTGCCAGCTCTTTCATGTTGCTCACCGGCACCGCCGCATTGGCGGCAGCGACAAAAGGCACGTTGGCGAGCGTGGCTACCGCGCTGAAATCCGCCTCCGGGTCAAACGGCAGTTTTTTGTAGATGCTCACATTGATGGCGTGCGATCCCACATAAGACATCAGCAAGGTGTAGCCGTCCGCCGGCGCCTTGGCCACCACGTCCATGCCGATGTTGCCGCCCGCGCCGGCACGGTTTTCCACCACGACGGGTTGGCCCCATTTTTCGGACAGCTTTTGGCCGACGATGCGGGCCAGTGCATCGGATGCGCCGCCGGGCGTTTGCGGCACCACAATGCGCACAGGTTTGGAGGGAAACGACTGGGCCTGGGAAAGGGTCGCAACCAGCGACAGCAGGAAGGCACCTGCGATTGATCTGTACTTCACAACAGTCTCCTTCGTGTGTTTTTTCAATAGATGGCAGCACCCTGAGTTTTGCACATCGGGCGCTTCCCTGAGCGCGAAAAAAAGCCCCGCAGCTTTCAACAGGGGCTTTGCGGGGAGTCCTGGGTCTACTCCCCGGAACTTCAAGCTGGCACACCGTCCTTCACCGTTTCCGCCATGTCGGTGTAATCCTTGACCTGGTCAAAGTTCAGGTACTGGTAGACCTGCGCACTGGCGGCCGTCAGCACGCCCATGTCGGCCATGTATTCGGCTTTGGTCGGAATGCGGCCGAGCTTGGAACAAATCGCTGCCAGTTCCGCACTGCCCAGGTACACGTTGGAGTTTTTACCCAAGCGATTCGGGAAGTTGCGGGTCGAGGTGGAGAACACTGTCGCGCCCTCTTTCACTTGGGCCTGGTTACCCATGCACAGGCTGCAACCCGGCATTTCCATGCGCGCACCGGCAGCGCCCAGCACACCGTAGTGGCCTTCTTCGCTCAACTGCTTGGCATCCATCTTGGTCGGCGGTGCCATCCAGAGTTTGACGGGAATGTCGCGCTTGCCCTCGAGCAGCTTGGAGGCTGCGCGGAAGTGGCCGATATTGGTCATGCAGCTGCCAATGAACACTTCGTCAATCGGGCTGCCTGCGACATCGCTCAGGGTTTTCACGTCATCCGGGTCATTCGGGCAGGCAACAATGGGCTCGTGGATGTCGGCCAGATCAATCTCGATCACGGCAGCATATTCTGCGTCGGCATCGCCCTTGAGCAGTTGCGGGTCGGCCAGCCAGGCTTCCATGGCGGCGATGCGGCGCTTGATGGTGCGAACGTCCGAGTAGCCTGTTGCGATCATCCACTTCAACATCGTGATGTTGCTGGTGATGTACTCGATGATCGGCTCCTTGTTCAGGTGCACCGTGCAACCGCCGGCGGAACGCTCAGCCGACGCATCGCTGAGCTCAAACGCCTGCTCCACCTTCAAGTCAGGCAGGCCTTCAATTTCCAAAACGCGGCCAGAGAAAATATTGATCTTGCCTTGCTTGGCGACGGTCAACAAACCGGCCTTGATGGCGTACAACGGGATTGCGTTGACCAGATCGCGCAGGGTAATGCCAGATTGCATCTCGCCCTTGAAACGCACCAGCACACTCTCAGGCATGTCCAGCGGCATCACGCCAGTGGCGGCACCGAAGGCAACCAGGCCAGAGCCGGCCGGGAAGCTGATGCCGATCGGGAAACGCGTGTGGCTGTCGCCGCCGGTGCCCACGGTGTCGGGCAACAACATACGGTTGAGCCAGCTGTGGATGATGCCGTCGCCAGGGCGCAGCGGAACACCGCCACGTGTGCTCATGAAGTCAGGCAGCTCATGGTGCATTTTCACGTCGACCGGTTTGGGGTAAGCCGCGGTGTGGCAGAAGGACTGCATCACCAGGTCAGCACTGAAGCCCAGACAGGCCAGGTCTTTGAGTTCGTCGCGGGTCATCGGTCCAGTCGTGTCTTGCGAACCGACCGAGGTCATCTTCGGCTCGCAATAGGTACCGGGGCGCACGCCCTGGCCGTCTGGCAGGCCAACCGCCCGGCCACCCATTTTTTGCGCGAGCGTGAATCCGCGCTCGCTGGCGACAGGGGCTTGTGGCAAACGGAACTGCGTCGAAACCGGCAAACCCAGCGCCCAGCGCGCTTTGGCCGTCAGGCCCCGGCCAATAATCAGCGGAATGCGGCCACCGGCGCGCACTTCGTCAAACAGCACTTCGCTCTTGAGTTTGAACTCGGCAATCACCTTGCCGTCTTTCAGCGCCTTGCCCTCGTAAGGGCGCAACTCGATCAGGTCGCCCATGGCCATCTGGCTGACGTCAAGCTCAATGGGAAGCGCGCCGGAGTCTTCCATCGTGTTGTAGAAAATCGGCGCAATCTTGCTACCCAGGCAAACGCCGCCAAAGCGCTTGTTCGGCACATAGGGAATGTCCTGTCCGGTAAACCACAGCACCGAGTTGGTGGCTGACTTGCGCGAGGAGCCGGTACCCACCACGTCACCGACGTAAGCCACCAGGTTGCCTTTGGCCTTGAGTTCTTCGATGAACTTCACCGGGCCGCGCTTGCCGTCTTCCTCAGGGGTGACGCCAGGGCGGGCATTCTTGTGCATGGCCAGCGCGTGCAGCGGAATGTCGGGGCGGCTCCAGGCGTCGGGCGCGGGCGACAGATCGTCGGTGTTGATCTCGCCGGCGACTTTGAACACGGTCAGCTTGATAACTGAAGGCACTTCGGGCCGGCTGGTGAACCACTCGGCATCGGCCCAGCTTTGCAACACGGCTTTGGCGTATTTGTTGCCTTTGTCGGCTTTTTCCTTGACGTCGTGGAACTGGTCGAACATCAGCAGCGTGTTCTTCAGGCCGCTGGCCGCTTGCGTGGCAACGCTGTCTTCCGCGTCGTCGAGCAGCTCGATCATCGGGCTGATGTTGTAGCCGCCCAGCATGGTGCCCAGCAGCTGCGTGGCTTTTTCGCGCGAGATCAATGCGCATTTTTCCGTACCGTGGGCCACAGCCGCGAGGTAGCTGGCCTTGACCTTGGCCGCATCGTCCACACCCGCGGGCACACGGTGGGCGATCAGGTCGACCAGAAACGCCTCTTCGCCTTTGGGCGGGTATTTTAGCAGCTCAATCACTTCTCCGGTCTGCTGGGTAGACAACGGAAGCGGCGGAATACCCAGCGCGCTGCGTTCGGCGACATGGTTACGGTAGGTGGGGATGAACTCGGGCAACATGGTTTCTTCTCCTGTATTCAAAAGTCGGTAAAGTCAAAAGCCGGGTGTTAGGGCGTGCTCAGGCTTAGCGAGTCGCCGGTGCCGCGGGCAGGGATGGTTGAGCCGAACCCGTGCCAGCTGGGGCAGGCGCCGCGCTGGTGGCGGCAGGCGCCGGGGCATCCAGAATGCTGGGGATGGGATTTTTTTTCAGCTCGTCGGCATACGTCACCTGCGCCGGACTCATGCATTCGTCTGCGAGCCGCTGGCCCAGCTTCTGGCTCATCAACATGGACTTGTTGCCCAGCTGCAGCCACATCGCGCCGGCGCGGGCGTCTTCCAGACGGATCGCACCGGTACGGCTTTCGACCGGGTGCATGCGGAAACGGGTGGTTTTGGTCTGCACCAGAAAAAAGCCCGGCCGCTTTTCGTTCGCGGTGATGGTGACAGAAGCGCCCAGTTCGCAGGGAATGGTGCCGACATAAACCCGCTTGGCAATCTCAATATCTTCTGCCGTGAGCTTGACGCTCGGATCGTCGTCAATGGGTGTCACTTCTTCGACCGCTTTGAGAGCGGAGCGCCGGACCGCAGCGTCTGCTTTGGGCGCGGCAGGCTTGGCAGTCGCGGCCTGGGGAGTGGCTTTTGCGGGCGGGGCCGTCTGCGCCAGCAGCACCGCGGGAGCAGCAAGAATAATCGCAGCGGTAAAAATAAGCTTCATGGGGTTTCCTTGAAAACAGGGGGCTAAATTCAATCAGTGAATCAACGAAACGCGGCCGAAAAGTAGCCCTGCGCTTCGCGCGGCAAAACACGGCCAGTCTGGTGGGCCCGTTCCAGCACCTGCCAGAAATAGCGGTAGCTGGCGCGGTCATGCAACTTACCGTCAAAACTAACGGGAGCCCAGTTGGAATGGGCGGCAGCAGCTATTATTTTTGTAGCATCTTCAATTTCTCCCTCACTCGGGGCAAAGGCCTCCAGGATGGGCCGGATCTGGCTCGGGTGAATGCTCCACATCCGGGTGTAGCCAAACTCACGGGCGGCTTTGCCGGCGGCAGCCTTCATCGCCGCAGTGTCGGTGAATTCCGTGACAACACAATGCGACGGGACTTTGCCATGCGCATGACAGGCCGAGGCGATGTCGAGCTTGGCGCGCACCACCAGCGGATGCGTGAACTGCCCCTGGCTGCTCATGGCCTCCGCGGGAATTGCCCCGCCGTGGCTGGAGACGAAGTCCATCAATCCAAAACTGAGCGACTGCACACGCGGATGCGCCGCAATCTCGAAGGCCCGGTGCACCGCAGCGGGCGACTCCAGCAGCACATGCAGCGGCAAAAGGCCCTGGGACACGGCCGCAAGTGCGTCGACGACACGGCTCACCTCCTCGACGGACTCAATCTTGGGAACCATGATGTGGCACAGCCGGTGTCCCACCTTGCCTGCAATCGTGGCAATGTCGGCCTCAAACGCGGGATGATCCACCGCGTGAACCCGCACCGCCACGCGCGCCTTGTCACTGGCCAGCGCCACCAAGGCGACGACCAGCGCGGCATGGTCGGCCTCGCCGCCGACCGGGGCGCCGTCTTCGCAGTCCAGGGTCACATCAAACACGCAGGCGCCGAACTCTTCAATCATCTCGGTCTGCAATTGCAGGCTTTTTCGCATCCGCGCCTCGACGCCGCTGTAATGGTCGCAAACAGGCAGGAAACCTGCTGCCGCCTGAGCGCCGAGGAGGATGTCGCGGGGGTGTGTCATGTTGGCTTTGTCATTGCGGGCCTGACCCGCAATCCACGCAACCCAAGCCCGGTACCGGCTGGCCGCCATGGATCCCGGATCGAGTCCGGGATGACAGTTTTTTACAGCAAATGCGCAACGCCGGCCTGCTCGCCCTGCAACTCTTCCAGGGTCTTGTTGATGCGCTCCTGGCTGAACGCGTCAATCGCCAGGCCTTCGACCAGCTTGTATTCGCCGCCCTCGGTGGTGACAGGAAATCCGAACATGACGTCTTTCGGAATGCCGTACTGGCCGTCCGAGGGAATACCCATGGTCACCCACTTGCCCTGGGTGCCCAGTGCCCAGTCGCGCATGTGGTCAATCGCCGCGTTGGCGGCCGATGCTGCGGACGACACGCCGCGCGCCTCGATGATGGCCGCGCCGCGCTTGCCGACTGTGGGCAGAAAGGTATCGGCATTCCAGACCTGGTCGTTGATCAGGTCTTTGACGGCCTTGCCGTTCACGGTGGCAAAGCGGTAGTCGGCGTACATCGTGGGCGAGTGATTGCCCCAGACGGTGAGTTTTTCGATGTCGGCCACTTTGGTGCCGGTTTTGGCAGCGATCTGGCTCAGCGCGCGGTTATGGTCCAGCCGCAGCATGGCGGTGAAGTTCTTGCGTGGCAGGTCTGGCGCGCTCTTCATCGCAATGTAGGCATTGGTGTTGGCCGGGTTGCCGACGACCAGCACTTTGACATTGCGGCTGGCGACGGCGTTGAGGGCTTTGCCTTGTGCGGTGAAAATTTGTGCATTGGCGGCCAGCAGGTCGGCGCGCTCCATGCCGGGGCCGCGCGGGCGGGCGCCGACCAGCAGCGCGTAGTCGGTGTCCTTGAAAGCGGTCAGGGGGTCGCTGTGGGCCTCGATTCCGGTGAGCAGCGGAAATGCACAGTCGTCGAGTTCCATGATCACGCCTTTGAGCGCTTTTTGCGGGCCTTCAACAGGAA
>JBKJZS010000208.1:0-2973 GCA_046714915.1 Polaromonas sp.
CATTGTGGCCACGCTGGATGAAGCGCTCGATGGCATGGTCCACCTGTGCGCTACCGCCATGACCCCGCGCGACTTTGGCCCGCCCACCAAGGCACCGCGGGCGCATTTTGCCGACCTGCTCGGCCAAACCGATTTGCTATCAAAAGGGGAGCTGCTTGCGCCCGCAGCTACTAGGCCAAGGCCTGATTCGGTTGCTTTTTTGTTCGGTTCAGAGCGTTTTGGCATGCAAAACGACGACGTGTACCGTTGCCACGTGGCCTTGAGCATTCCGACCGATCCGAAGTTTGGCTCACTCAACCTGGCGGCGGCGGTACAGCTGATAGCCTATGACTGGCGCGAGGCCCTGGGCGGTTTTGCGCCCGCATCGGCCCCGCCAGAGCCCCGTCTGGCAGACGCAGCCGAAGTGGCCGGCATGCTCGGGCACTGGGAGCAGGCGCTGGCCGATATTGGGTTTCTGGACCCAGCCTCGCCGAAGAAACTGATGCCGCGCCTGAACCAGCTATTCAACCGGGCCCAGCTGAGCCCGGAGGAAATTCATATTTTGCGCGGCGTGGCCAAGGCCATGTCGCAGAAAGCTTCGCTGGCCGCCGCCAAAACCACGCCGTCAGCGGACTGTGCCGACGGCAAGTAGACTCGGCAGCATGTTTTCCCGACTCCGCTCCGACATTCAGTGCATTCTCGAACGCGACCCCGCAGCCCGCACTCCCTGGGAGGTGCTGACCTGCTACCCCGGCCTGCATGCGCTGATCCTTTACCGACGCGCGCACTGGTGCTGGAATCATGGTTTTAAATGGGCGGGGCGTTTCATCTCGCATCTTGCGCGCGGGTTCACCGGTATTGAAATCCATCCGGGCGCCAAAATCGGTGAACGCGTGTTTTTTGACCATGCGATGGGGGTGGTCGTTGGTGAAACCGCCGAAATCGGCGACGGCTGCACGATTTACCAGGGCGTGACCCTGGGCGGCACCGCGCTTTACAAAGGCGCCAAACGCCACCCGACCCTGGGCCGCAACGTGGTTGTGGGGGCGGGTGCCCAGGTGCTGGGCGGTTTTACCGTCGGAGACGGCGCCCGCATCGGCTCCAACGCGGTGGTGGTGAAACCAGTGCCGGCCGGCGCGACAGCCGTTGGCAATCCGGCGCGCATCATCCAGGCCGACGCCGATGTCAAGCGCGAGGAAGTGGCCAGCCAAATGGGATTTTCCGCCTACGGTGTGACCCAAAACGACGACCCGGTTTCGCAGGCCATGCGCGGACTGATCGATAACGCCGCCGGCCAGGAGCATCAGATTGCGCTGCTCTGGCAAGCGATCGAAAAGCTGTCAGCCGCGCCCTCTCACGGGGCAACGCCAGACTGCGTGCCGGACGACGCGGCGCTGCAGGAAACCTTCAAGGCTGACAAGTTGAGTCAGCTGATGGGAAAATAAAGGGTCATTGCGGGCCTGACCCGTAATCCATGCCGCGTCGGCTGCCAATTTCTGCGCTGTGCCACGATGGATCCCGGGTCAAGCCCGGGATGACACGTCACAGCGACCCGTCTGTCACGAAGGCCGGATCGCCGATTTGGGCCGGAAGACTGGGCAGACCTGCGGATTGCCCTCGAGATACGGCCCGCCAATCAGGTCAATGCAATAGGGAACGGCGGCAAAAATGCCGGGCACGACTGACTCACCCGTTTCATTTTTCAGGCCCTCCACCGTTTCCTGAATGGATTTGGGCTGGCCCGGCAGATTCAGGATCAGGCTTTTGCCGCGGATGACGGCGCACTGGCGCGACAGGATGGCGGTGGGAACAAACCTGAGGCTGATCTGGCGCATTTGCTCGCCAAAGCCGGGCATTTCCCGGTGGGCTACTGCCAGCGTGGCTTCCGGTGTCACGTCGCGCGGCGCCGGGCCGGTGCCACCGGTGGTCAGCACCAGCGAGCAACCGGCATCAACGAGCTCGATCAGCGTGGCGCTGATGCGCTCTTTCTCGTCCGGAATCAGGCGCTCGACAAATTCGATCGGGTTGTGCAGGGCGCGGCTCAGCCAGTCTTTCAGGGCCGGCAGGCCTTTGTCCTGGTAGACGCCGCTGGAAGCGCGGTCGCTGACCGAGACGATGCCGATCTTCACCGCATCATGCACAACACTCATTCGATCTCCTGCGCCAGCGCTTGCCGCACCAGCTGGAATATTTCGCGGTACGACTTGCCGTGGCGCGGAGCCTCACCCGGTTTTTCGGGTTTGACGTCCTTGCGGGCCTGGCGGATCAGCGCGCGCAGCTGCTGCGAGTCGGTGTCCGGGTGCTCGGTCAGCCAGGCGCCCAGCGCATCGTCCGAGTCGATCAGCTTGTCGCGCCATTGTTCAGCCAGGTGCAGCGCCAGTGTCAACTGCGCCGAGCCGTTTTTCTGCTCATCAATGGCCGCGCGAATCGGTTCGGTGTCCAGCGGACGCATCAGCTTGCCAATGAACTGCATCTGGCGGCGCCGGCCCTCGAAGTTGGTAATTTTCTTGGCCTGGGCGATGGCGTCCCGCAGTTTTTCAGGCAACTCGAGTTTGGCCATCAGGTCGGCGCGCAAGCCCAGCAAGGCTTCACCCAGCGCCTGCTTGTCGTCGGCTTCGGCCTTCAGCTGGGTCTTGCTGGGCGGACCGGCTTCTTCCGCGGCAATTTCTTCGGGTTTCACGAAGCGGCCCTGGGACCAATAGCCTTTGATAGTCTTGTTGTTCATAGCAGTCAGTATCATAGCTACCCATATGACCCTCAAGACACCCAAGACGATATCCAGCCCCAAGCAATCCGCCCAACCCGAGTCGGGTTTCAGCTACCACCGGAATTTTTTTGAAGAGCTGGTGGACACCGCACTGACCCACGCCAAAAAGCTCGGCGCCTCCGATGCCGCTGCCGAAGCGTCCGAGGGCTGTGGCCTGAGCGTCAGTGTTCGCAAAGGCGAGCTGGAAAATGTCGAGCGCAACCGTGACAAGTCACTCGGCATTACCG
>JBKJZS010000209.1:0-1959 GCA_046714915.1 Polaromonas sp.
GTCCAGCGTGGCGCCACGCCAGCCGTAGATCGACTGGTCGTCATCGCCCACGGCCGTGAAGCGGCCGCGCGTGCCCACCAGCAGTTTGAGCACTTCATATTGCGTGGCGTTGGTGTCCTGGTATTCGTCGACCAGCACATGGCCCAGCGACTGATGCAATTTGTTGCGGACCGCTTCGTGTTCTTTCAGCAGCTTGAGTGGCAGGCCGATCAGGTCGTCAAAGTCCACGCTCTGGTAGGCGGTCAGGCGCTCTTCGTAGCGCGCCATGATGCGGGCGATAAGTCGCTCTTCATCGCCACTGGCCTGGGCTTCGGCCTGCGCGGCGTTCAGCCCCCTGTTTTTCCATGCGCTGATGGTCCATTGCCACTGCCGTGCGGTGGCGGCGTCGGTACTGCCGCCGGCGTCTTTCAGAATGCTGGTGACATCGTCAGTGTCCAGAATCGAGAACTGCGGTTTCAGGCCCAGCGCTGCGCCGTCCTGCCGCAGCATGCGCACGCCTAGCGCGTGGAAAGTGCAGATGAGCACGCCTTTGGCGGCTTTGCCGATCAGTTTTTTGGCACGCTCGCGCATTTCGGCGGCGGCCTTGTTGGTAAACGTGATGGCGGCAATTTCGCGGGCCGGCAGGCCGGCCTGGATCAGCCGGCCGATCTTGTGCGTGATCACCCGCGTTTTGCCGGAACCGGCACCCGCCAGCACCAGGCAGGGACCGTGCAGGTAGTTGACGGCTTCTTGCTGGGCGAGGTTAAGCCCGGCGTCGGCCGATGAAGCCGCGGATAAAACAGGCGAGGGTGACGACATGCAGGCGGTAAGCGTGGAAAACGTGAAGAAGGCGGTAAAGCGGCAGGAAGAGAGGGGCCGAAAAATGAGGAGTAGCAGCGGGCATCATAGCCAGTCAACGGCCTGCCAACTTTGCCGGTGACAATACGCTTTGTGCTAAGCATTCTTCTCGTCACCTTTCCTTTTTTTGCGTTGGTGCTGTGCGGCTACCTCGCGGCGCGGCGGGGGCTGCTGCCGCAGCCGGCGATTCCGGGCCTGAACAGCTTTGTGCTGTATTTCGCGCTGCCCTGCCTGTTGTACCGTTTTGGCGCCAGCACGCCGGTGGCCCAGCTGCTGGACTTCAGCGTGCTCGGTGTGTATTTTCTGTGCGCGATCGTCATGGTGGCGTTCACGATTGCTGTCACGCGAAGGGTCTCCAATTACCGCCTCGGCTGGAACGACGCGTCCTTCGGCGCGCTGGTAGCGGCTTTCCCGAACACCGGCTTCATGGGGGTGCCGCTGCTGGTCGCGCTGCTCGGCGCGCAAGCGGCCGGGCCGGCCATTGTCACCATGGTGGTGGACCTGCTGGTGACCAGCTCGCTGTGTATTGCCCTGTCGCGGCTGGACTCGGCCGACAGCCACGGCGCCAAGGTGGCTGCAAGAAAAGCGCTCCGGGGCGTGGCCCTGAACCCCATGCCCTGGGCCATTGTGCTGGGCGGCTTGACGTCGGGGCTGGGGCTGACCCTGCCCGCACCGCTGATGCAGACGCTGGGGTTGCTGGCCGACGCGGCCTCGCCCGTGGCGTTGTTTACCATCGGTGCGGTGCTGGCGCGCTCCCAAATGAACAGCATGGAAAAAATACCGCTGATGGACTACGTGCCGGTGGCACTCATCAAGCTGGTGCTGCACCCGGTGCTGGTGGGGCTGGTGGGCTGGGGCGCCATCGCGATGGGTGTGCCGCTGCAGCCCTTTGCGCTGACGGTGATTGTGCTGGTGGCGGCATTGCCGAGCGCCAGCAATGTTTCGGTGCTGGCGGAGAAGTTTGGCGCCAACAATGGCCGCATAACACGCATCATCCTGGTGTCGACCGCGGCCGCCTTCCTGAGCTTCTCGGCGGCCGTCACCTTGCTGGTCGACCGGGTCTGACCGGCGCATTGGAACCCCCGCGCGTGATGTCGCCCCAGAAAGCTACCGGCCCGGGCC
>JBKJZS010000210.1:0-15103 GCA_046714915.1 Polaromonas sp.
TACCTTTTTCAGTGGTGACTGCACTTGCCCGGTGGGCACGGATTGCAAGCACAGCGTGGCGCTGACGATCAAGGCCGCGTACAAGTCCGGGGGCATTCGCACTGCGGTTGATGGGGCTGCGGCCGCACTTGCCGGGACTGCGCAAAACAAAAGCAAGGACAATGCCGCGCCGCAGACCCCCGCAGAAGTGCAGGCGCAAATAAAAGTGCTGCAAGAAGCGCTCAGGCAAGCCCAGGAACGAAACAGCCGCGAGCGCGACCACCAGCAAGCGCAGCACAAAGTCACGCAGTGGCTGGACCTGTTTGACGATGATGCCGCTACTGGCACCTCAGCCGAGCCCGGGCAGAACCGGTCTAACGAGGCCGATCACCTTGTCTACACGCTCAGCCCGGCGACGCTGGGTCCGCACCGCGTGCTGCAACTGGGTTTTGGCTTGTCGCGCCGTTTGCGCAACGGCAGCTGGGGCAAGGTCAAGCAAGCCCGCTACAACCAGGCACCGGATGGCACGCCGCAGGAGATGGAGATCGTGCGCCTGATTGAAAGCCTGGCGGCGCGTAGCTACAGTTATGCCCATCTCAGCCAGCGGGGTCTGTTAGCCGGCTCAATCGGCCTGCTGGCGCTGCAACTTGCGGCGGCGACGGGCCGCTTGTTCGCTAGCCTTGAAGAGCGCGTGCTCGGGCAGCCCTTGACCCTGGGAGCCGCCAAGACAATCAGCTGGCGCTGGAGCGAAATCACGGCCCCCAACACAGCAGAGCCACATTGGGCCTTGAAGCCCCAACTGAGCGATGCAGCGGATGGGGCCGAGTGCTTTGCCAACATGCCGCCGCTGTACCTGCATGCCAGCGCCGGACTGTGCGGGCCGGTAGAAATGCCGGGCATGTCTGCCGAGCACCTGTTGCTGTTGATCAAGGCCCCGCCGATTCCGCAATCGGCCTTTGCGCTGCATGAAACCACGCTGCTGCGCCGGCTCGCGGGACTGCCACTGCCGCCGCTGCTGAAAGCCCCCGAGGTCGTGCAAGGCATCACGCCGACGGCGCGGCTGCACATCACGCCGGTTGCGGCCGAAGACCAGGCCCGGCTGGGTCTGCTGCGGGCGACGCTGCGCTTTGACTACGGCGGCCTGCGCCACTACACGCTGCAGGGCCAGAACCCGGTGCTGATTGAGCAGGCCACTCCTTCGCGTTCAACTTCGCCATCTACTTCGCCAGCAGACGCTCAGGATGCGACCGAGCCCGGCGTACGCCGCCTGATGTTGCACCGTGACCTGGCCGCCGAGCGGACGGCGCACGACGCCCTGCACGCCCTGGGACTGGCCGGTGATGCCAGCGGTCAGTTCTACCTGCCTTTTGCCTCCGCCGCCGAGCAGCAGCGCTGGCTGCACTGGGCTGACGAGGACTTTGCGCCACTGCGCAATGCGGGATTGGTGGTGAGCACAGAGCCCAGCCTGGCGGACTGGATTTCGCGCGCTGACGGGCTTGATGTGCAGATGGCCTCGCCAGGCGACGGTCATCTGGATGACGACCTGGCCGGCAACCGCGCTGGCGATGACAGCCACTCGCCCTGGTTCGACCTGTCTTTGGGCATGAGCATCAACGGCCAGCGCCACAACATCTTGCCCATGCTGCCCGAGCTGCTGGCGCAACTGGGCTCGGTCAGCCACGGCCAGGGCTCGGCAGATGCCGCCGATTCGGCAGGCGCGGATACGGATGCAGCCACCACGCTGCAATTGCCGCCCCACGTTTACCTGAAACAGGAAAACGGCAACTACCTGCGTCTGCCTACCGAGCCACTGCGGCCCTGGCTGCAGGCCTTGCTGGAGCTGGTGGGTGAGCGCGGCGGCCATTCAGGCGACTTCAAGGGCGAAACCCTGCGCCTGTCGCGCCTGCAGGCGTTGCGGGTTGGCGCAGCACTGGGCGACGGCGCGCACTGGCAAGGGGCCGACAGCCTGGCGCGCATGGTGCAGCAGCTCGCCGGGCGCAGCGCCTTGCCTGAAGTCCCGCTGCCCAGCGGGCTGATGGCAGAGCTGCGGCCCTACCAGCAGCAAGGCCTGGAGTGGTTGCAGTTTTTGCGCGCCAACGCTCTGGCCGGCATTCTGGCCGACGACATGGGGCTGGGCAAAACGCTGCAAACGCTGGCCCACATCCTGGTGGAAAAGCAGGCCGGCCGACTCGACCGGCCGGTGCTGATCCTGGCGCCCGTCAGCCTGATGGGCAATTGGCGGCGCGAGGCCAGCCGCTTCACGCCTGAGCTCAGCGCCCTGGTGCTGCATGGCAGTGAGCGCCATGAGGCCGCTCTGGAGATGGCGCGCCATGACCTGGTGATTGCGCCTTATTCGCTGTTGCAACGCGACCGCGAGCGCTGGCAGGCGCAGGCCTGGCACCTGGTGGTGCTGGACGAGGCGCAGAACATCAAAAACGCCAACACCCATGCGGCGCAAATCGTCGGCGAGTTGAACACCCGGCACCGGCTCTGCCTGTCGGGCACGCCGATGGAAAACCACCTGGGCGAGTTGTGGAGCCTGTTCCACTTCCTGATGCCGGGTTTCCTTAGCAGCCAGGCGCGCTTCAAACAGCTGTTTCGCACGCCCATCGAAAAGCATGGCGACAGCGAGCGGCTGGACCAACTGCGCCGCCGCATCACGCCTTTCATGCTGCGCCGCGCCAAGCGCGATGTGGCGACCGACCTGCCGGAAAAACAGGTGGCCATTTCCATGGTCGAGCTGGGCGACAAGCAGGCCGACCTCTACGAGACGATTCGCCTGACGACCGAAAAAGCCGTGCGCGAGGCATTGGCCAGCAAAGGCCTGGCGAAATCGCAAATCCAGATCCTCGACGCCTTGCTCAAGCTGCGCCAGGTCTGCTGCGACCCGCGCCTGGTGCCGCTGGCGGCGGCGAAAAAAATCAAACAATCGGCCAAGCTGGAACTGCTGATGGAACTGCTGCCCGAGATGCTGGCCGAGGGCAGACGGGTGTTGCTGTTCTCGCAATTCACCAGCATGCTGGAGCTGATCGAGCAGGAACTTGAAAAGCGCAACATCGCCTGGGTCAAGCTCACCGGGCAGTCGCAAAAGCGCGACGAAATTATTGAGCGCTTCACCTCTGGCGCGGTGCCGCTGTTTTTGATCAGCCTGAAAGCCGGCGGCGTGGGCCTGAACCTGACGCAGGCCGACACCGTGATTCATTACGACCCCTGGTGGAACCCGGCCGTCGAAACGCAGGCCACCGACCGCGCTCACCGGATTGGCCAGACCCAGCGCGTGATGGTCTACAAGCTGGTAGCCCAGGGCACGATCGAGGAGCGCATCCTGGCGCTGCAGGAACGCAAAGCGGCGCTGGCCGACAGCATGTACAGCGAGGCCGCGGCGCGCAGGCAGCCGCTGTTTACTGAAAACGATCTGGCCGCGCTGCTGCGGCCGCTGGGCGTGTGACCCTAGCCAATTTATATGCCCTGGGCGCCATCGCCTTGTGGGCCACGCTGGCCTCGCTGAGTGTTGCGCTGACCCACCTTCCGCCTTTTCTGCTGACCGGGGTGGCGCTGCTGATCGGCAGCATCCCGGCCTGGCCGCGCTGGCGCCAGTGGAAGATCGCGCCGCTCACCCTGGCCCTGGGCATCTACGGCCTGTTCGGCTTTCACTTTCTGCTGTTCATCGCCTTGCGCCACGCGCCGCCGGTGGAGGCGAACCTGGTCAATTATCTCTGGCCGCTGTTCATGGTGGTGCTGGCGCCGCTGTTTCTGCCCCGCGTGACGCTGCGTGCCGTGCATGTGCTGGCCGCGCTGCTGGGTTTTGCCGGGGCAGCGCTTGCCATCCTGGGCGCCCGCGGCGGCGCAGCCGGCGCCGCCGTCTGGGCCTGGGGCTACCTCCCGGCTCTGGGCTCGGCCTTCATCTGGGCCAGTTATTCGCTGCTGACCAAGCGGGTGGCGCCGTTCCCGACGGCGGCCATCGGCCTGTTTGGCGCGGTCTCGGGGCTGTTGTCGCTGCTGTGCCACTGGGCGCTGGAGCCCGCGGCGGCGCTGTCGGGACGCGATTGGCTGCTGCTGGCGCTGCTGGGGCTGGGCCCGCTGGGTGGCGCGTTTTTCCTGTGGGACAAAGCACTCAAGCTCGGCGACGCCCGGCAGATTGGCATCCTCAGTTATTTGACGCCGCTGGGCTCCACCGCGCTGCTGATCCTGGTCAGCGGCCGCGGCTGGAGCTGGAGCATCGGCCTGGCGGCGGTGCTGATTGTTGGCGCGGCGGTGCTGGGAACACGCGCCCGGTGATTGCCGTGCCGTGACACAAGCGTGCCGGCTTGACGCATTCACCCATATTATCAAGCCTTTCAGGCCTCCAGCCCTTATGCATCGGGCGCAAACAGCTATGCTATTAATAGCAAGTGGATACGCAAACCGGGTCCGGCGTTGCGCACCTCGAGCCGGCTGTCATGGGCCTGGGCCACCAGCTGGCACAGCTAGGCTGAGGTAGATCAATGACGGGCTCTTTGGGGTACCGGGGCCGCCAGCGCGGGGAGCACGCACTGGCCCACATCCAAACAACAAATACAGCGCCAGCCCTTATTTCATGGACGTCAGCAGCGACTGCTTTTATTGCAAAGGCGTCTGCAGCAATACTGCCGGCTCCTCGCTGTGAAGCACTTCCTGCGCCCATCGCTGCAGCTTGCCGGCGTCGGCGCGCAGCACCTGCTGCTTGACGGCCAGGATTTGGGAAGGATGCATTGAAAAACTGCGCAGTCCCAGGCCCAGCAGCAGCCGCGTCATGCTGACGTCGCCGGCCATCTCGCCGCAGACGCTGACGCCCTTGCCTTGCGCATTGCATTCCGCAATGGTATCGGCCACCAGCCGCAGCACTGCCGGATGACAGGGGTCGTACAAATGCGCGACGGCTTCATCAGCCCGGTCAACCGCCAGCGTGTACTGGATCAAATCGTTGGTGCCAATGGAGAGGAAGTCAAAGTACTTAAGAAAGAGCTTGAGGGTCAGCGCGGCTGCCGGTATTTCAATCATCGCGCCCAGCTGGACCGGCCCGTAGGTCGTGCCTTTGTTGTCGAGTTGGGCGCGCGCATAGTCAAGCAGCGACAGTGTCTGGCGGATTTCGCTGACGTGGGCCAGCATGGGAACCAGCAGCTTGACCTGGCCGTGCGCCGCGGCGCGGAGGATTGCGCGCAGTTGGGTCAGAAACATCGGCGGATCGGCCAGGCTCCAGCGAATTGCCCGCAAGCCCAGGGCCGGGTTCAGCTGCCCCTCCTGAGCCCTGCCGTCCATCTTGTCCAACGGTTTGTCCGAGCCGATGTCCACGGTACGAATCGTTACCGGGAGGCCCTGCATGCCTTCCACCGCTTTGCGGTAGGCCAGGTACTGTTCCTGCTCGTCGGGCATGCCGGTTCTGCCCATAAACAGGAATTCGCTGCGAAACAGGCCCACGCCGACCGCGCCCACCTTCACAGCGCCGGCAGTGTCATCGGGCATTTCAATGTTGGCCAGCAGCTCAACCTTCTGGCCGTCCAGCGTCACCGCCGACGTGTGTTTGAGGCGGTTCAGGCGCTGGCGCTCGAGCTCGCCCTGGCGCTGCTTGAAGCCGTATTCGGCCAGGATGATGGGCGACGGATCAACGATCAGAACACCGGCGTCACCGTCAATGATGACCCAGTCGTCCTGCTCGATCAGCTGGCTGGCGCTACGGGCACCGACCACCGCCGGTATGTCCAGGCTGCGCGCAACAATCGCGGTATGCGAGGTCTTGCCACCCACGTCGGTCGCAAAACCGACAAAGAGGCTCTGCTTGAACTGCAGCATGTCGGCCGGTGAAATATCGTGCGCGACCAGCACCAGCGGTACATCCATGGTGTCGTCCAGCAGCAGGTCCTGCTGCCTCGGCTGGCGGCTGGCCTGCACCGGCAGCACCGGTGAAGCCACGCCTTTCATGAAGCCCAGCATCCGTTCGACCACCTGCTCCAGATCGGCCTTGCGCTCGCGCAGGTACTCGTCTTCCATGTCGTCGAATTGCCGCGCAATGATTTCATACTGCGTGGTCAGCGCCCACTCGGCGTTGTAGAGCCGGTCCTTGATCCAGTGCTTGACACCGTCGCTGAGCTGCTCGTCCTGCAGCAGCAGCAGGTGCACATCAAGCAGCGCGGAGAGTTCATGCGGCGCGTCTTTGGACAATTCCCGCTGCAAGCGCGCGATCTCTTCCGCCACCGCATCGCGGGCCACGCGCACGCGCTGGATCTCTTCAGCGGTTTTGGACGGGTCTATAAAGTAATGCGCGACATCGGCCCGGCTGGACGCCACCAGCACCGCACGGCCAATCGCGATACCGCGGGAAACCGCCAGACCGTGAACTGAGAAAGTCATTCAGATTTCCTGAAGAAAGCGCAATCCGGGAAGCGCCGAGCGCGGCGGCCGCAGCCCACCGCCGGGCCACCCCTGACGAAATTTACCCCCCTTCCCGGTGAAAGGTCTAGCGCAACGCCGGCGGCGCGTGAAACGAAAAACCTGAGAGCCACCGTGCGCAGCGCAGGGCCGCCCCAAACAAGCACAGCCACTTCGAGGGGCAGCGCCGTACGCGAAGCGACAAGCGTGGGGGCCAGAGTGCGCCGCGCAGGGCCGCCCCAAGCAAGCACAGCCCCTTCGGGGGGCAGCGCCGTACGCGAAGCGACAAGCGTGGGGGCCACCGTGCGCCGCGCAGGGCCGCCCCAAGCAAGCACAGCCCCCTCGGGGGGCAGCGCAGTACGCGAAGCGACAAGCGTGGGGGCCATTATTCCCCCTCGCCAAATTTATCGTGGATCAGTGCCAGCAAGGCACTCATCGCAGCCTGCTCGTCGGCGCCGTTGGTTTCAATCTCAACGGTGCTGCCCAGGCCGGCGGCCAGCATCATCACGCCCATGATGCTTTTGGCGTTGACGCGGCGCTCGCCCTTGGCCATCCAGACCTCGCAGGCAAAGCCGCCGGCCAGCTTGGTGAGCTTGGCCGAAGCGCGGGCGTGCAGGCCCAGTTTATTGCTGACGGTCGTGCTGGTCTTGATCATTATGTCGAAGTGTCTGGTTCTGCGGCGCGGTGATGGCTACCTGCATCACGCCCTGGGTCCCGCCCGTCACGGCGCGTGCCACCAGCGCATCGAGCGGCTCGTGCCGGTAGGATACCGTGCGCAGCAGCATCGGCAGGTTGACGCCGGTGATCAGTTTGGATTGGACGCCGTCGACCAGCTTCTGCGCCACGTTGCACGGCGTGGCGCCAAACACATCGGCCAGCACCAGCACCTGCGCGGTGCCGAGCTCCCCGAACACAATGCGTGCCTGCGCCAGTGTTTCTTCCGGCGGCATGTTGGGCTGAACGTCCAGCGCGGCCACGCTCTCCGGGTTGTCGGGAAAGACATGTAGGACACATTGGCGCAATGCCGAAGCCAGCGGTGCGTGGGCGATGATGAGAATGCCATTCATTGCGCTGAATTATCGGGGGTGGGGTCTGTTTTCGCGCCGAGGAAGTAAGCATACGATGCGAGGCAACAACATAAAAACACGCTCATCGCCGCCTGAAAACTGGCCACTTCGGTCAGGCCCATCGCCTGAAAGGCATCAACAGCCAAACCAATGCCCCACTGCATGACAAACACGCCCGCAAAAATGACCAGGTTGTAGCCCGACAGCGCACGGCCCGCCAGCGCCGACGGAAAAGCCATGCTGACGGCAGGCTGGGCCAGCCCCAGCACGCTGGCGCTCATGCAGAACAGCGCCCAGCCGGCCCAGCCGGTGGACGAACCTGCCGCAATATTGACAGCCAGCACCGTCATGCTGATCGGCGTCCCCCAGATGATGAGGCGATTCGCGCTCCACCCGTGGCGGGACAGCCATGGATTGACCAGACCCCAGGCCCAGAAGGTGAGGAGCATGCTGGCATTGATCCAGAACAGGCCGGTGGCTGCTTCGAGCGGCGTGTAGCCCGCCACCTTGATCATCCACGGGCCGGCCCACAAGGTCTGTATCGCGATCACACCGCCATAGTTGAAAAAAGCCACCGGCGACATTTTGCGGAAGAAGCGGTCGCGCCAGATCTGGGCATAGCTGGATGGCTGGAGCGACGCAGTGCTAGAAGGGGCCACCGTGCGCCGCGCAGGGCCGCCCCCAGCAAGCACAGCCCCTTCGGGGGGCAGCGCCGTACGCGAAGCGACAAGCGTGGGGGCCACATTCCGCCAAGTCGGGACGACCCAAGCAATCAGCGCCATCGACAGCACAATCAGAGCCGCCAGAATCCAGAACAGCGGCCGCCAACCCGTCAGCGGCAACAACCATTGCACCGGCAAGGTAGACGCCAACATGCCCAGCGAACCGGTCATCAGCATCCAGGAATTGGCGCGCAGCAAGGTGCCCGCATCAAACCAGCGGCGGTAACCCGTCAAAGGGGCCATCAGGCAGGCACTGACCCCCATGCCCAGCAGCACCCGGGCGAGCAGCAGCCAGGTAAAACTAGTCGCCGCCGAAAAGGCCAGGCAAGCCAGCACGGCCAGTGTCAGAAAACACAAAATAACCCGCTTCGGGCCGTAGCGGTCCAGCCAGACGCCCAATGGCAGCTGCGTTGTCGCGAAACCCAGAAAATAGCCACCGGCCAGCAAGCCCAGATCGCCAGCCTGCAGGGAAAACTCCTGCGTCAGGGCCGGTGAAAGTGTGGCGGTGATGGACCGCACCAGGGTTGAGCAGAAATAAGCCGCTGCAAAGGCCAGAAACACAATGATGCCGGCCTTGTAGGTGAGCAGTCCGGACGGCTCCAGGGGGTCTTTTGGGTGACCAGCCTCCAGAACGGGATTCATTGCGTCTCCGGGTTGAAAAAGCAGACAGGCATCGCGTGGGGTCCGCGGAGGTAGGCGTGAGACAAGTGCTTAACGGCGGTTTCCAGCTTCAAACTTGAGGCTGGCGAAAAAAGTGTCTGAGGACTCGAGCGTGATCTGGTCAGCGTAAATCACGGCCTGAAACACTTGCTGGCCGTGGGCAAAATAGGCAGCCTGACTCTGTACTGCGCGGCCGTCGGCACGCTGCCCCGTGGCGCGCACCAACACGGCCTGCGGATGCAAGGCGGCGCCGGGAACCCCCACAGCGGCGACCCGGTGGGCGCCGACCGCCTTGATATGGGCCAGCGTCGCTGTTTGCCAGCCGTCCAGCACAGCGGCCCCCTGGCCCGCTTCGCTCACGGTGGCCACCGCAATCGCAAAAGTGGCACCCCCGGCGTCGCAACCCAACAGGGTCAACTCGGTCGGCTGCCCGCCCAGCGGCACACTGCGTTGGGCCTTGTCGGGTTTGCAGGGCAGCAAACCCGACAAGCTGGTGTTGTCCAGCCGCACTTCGCGCCAGTTTAAGGTCGGGTTGCATGCAAGCAGGATAGGCAACAAACCTGCTGCAAAAAGAAGGATCAAACGTGTCATAGGGATGAACTGCCGCCAACATCTGAAAAACTGCGCCAGCGTTGCACTTTACAGGGATTCGCAAACGCGACCTTTTTTGGGGCGATCAGCCACGGCACCGGCGATTCGCACCGATTTGGCACAAAATCGGAGAGCGCCGGCGCACCATGCTGGGCACGATGTTTGCTCAATGCCCGGGCAACATTATCGAAATCGAATTTCACCGAGCAAATTTCGCTGGCAGGGCCGCATGAATACACACTTATCCGCGCACACACCGGCCCACCTCTTGGGTGACAGCACTACGTTCCCGATTGCGCTTTCCAGGATGTTTGCTGAAACGGCTTTGCCCTCCTCTTCATTGCCCGCGCACCTGCCCGGCACCGACCAGCCGGTCTGGCGCGACAAGCTGTCGCAGCTGCTGGAATCCACCGGCGAGGGCATCTTCGGCATTGACATGGATGGGCGCTGCACCTTCATCAACCGGGCTGGCGCCGAGCTGCTTGGTCACGCGCCGGCCGATGTGCTGGGCCACAACATGCATGAACTGGCGCACCACACCCATGCGGACGGTGGCCACTATCCCGAGCAGCTGTGCCCGATCTTCAACGCCTTTCGCAAGGCACTGCCCTGCCGCATCGACAGCGAGCTGTTCTGGCGCAAAGACGGCAGCGCGTTTGCGGTCGAATACTCGTCTTACCCGATTGTTGAAGGCGGCGCGGTGCAGGGCGCGGTGGTCACTTTTGTCGACATCTCGGCGCGCCGAGAGGCCGAAGACGCGCTGCGTCAGGCTCATGCGGTGCTGGAGCAACGAGTGGGTGAGCGCACACAGGCATTGTCCGAAGCACTGCAGCAACTGCGCGAACTCTCGGCCTACACCCACACCGTGCGCGAGGACGAGCGCACACGGATCGCCCGCGAAGTGCATGACGAGCTGGGGAGCCTGCTGGTCGCACTGAAAATGGACGTCGGCTGGCTGGACAAACGACTGGGTGAGCAGCCGCAGCGCAGCAACGACGACGCGCAGTCCATGCGCGAGCGCATGATCGCCAAGTGCCAGAACATGGGCCGACTGATTGAGGCCGCCGTTGACAACGTGGGCCGCATCATCACCGACTTGCGCCCCAGCATCCTGGACCACCAGGGGCTGTGGGCCGCGCTGGACTGGCAGGCGCATGAGTTTGTGCAGTCGGCCGAACTCGACCTGGAGTGGCAGATGGACGTGACCGAAGCTGCGCCCTTGCCGGAGCCGGCGGCGATCGCGATCTTTCGTATCTTTCAGGAAATGCTCAGCAATGTAGGCCGCCACGCGCAGGCCAGCCGTGTTGCCATCACCATCCACGCGAGCGCCGATGAAATCAGCATCGGCGTGCGGGACAACGGCCAGGGCGCCGAAGCCGCCGCCTTTGAAGCGGCCAATGCCTACGGGGTGATGGGCATGCGCGAGCGCGCCCGCCATTTGGGCGGCAGGCTCGATATCTCAAGCCAAATCGGGCTTGGATCCTTGTTCCACCTGTTTATTAAGCTATCAAATAGATAGCATATTGAACCCATGAACACCGTAAAAATCCTGATCGGGGACGACCACCGCATCGTGCGCGAAGGCCTGAAGCAGGTACTGGCCGATGCGGCCGAGATTGAGGTGGTGGCCGAGGCAGAAACCGGCCCTGAAATTTTGCAACGCGTCGATGCCCTGGGTGGTCATCAGGGGCTGGATGCGGTGTTGCTCGACATTGCGCTGCCGGATCGCGACGGCATGGACGTGCTGCAGGCGCTGAAAAAAAGCTGGCCACAATTGCCCGTGCTGATGCTCAGCACCTACCCGGAAAAGCAGTACGCGGTGCGCTGCATCAAGCTGGGCGCCGCCGGTTACCTGAACAAAAGCGCCCACCCTGACGACATGATTGCCGCGGTACGCAAGGTCGCCGCGGGTGGCTTGTATGTATCGGCCATCACCGCCGAAGCGCTGGCCAGCGCCGTGGGTAGCAGCGCTGCTAAAACCGGTGCCGGCGGCACCGAGTCGCTGTCGCACCGCGAGCACCAGGTGTTCCGCCTGCTCACGGCCGGCAAGTCCGTGGGCGAAATTGGTGCACAACTGGGGCTGGCGTCCAACACCGTCAGCACCTACCGGCTGCGCATCCTCGAAAAAACCGGCACCAGGAACGATGTCGAGCTCGCGCTGTATGCCGAGCGGCATGCCAAGTCGCCTTCTGCCGCCTGAATTGGCCTTCCGGACTGCCATCCTGTAGGGCACGCCCTACACGGCGTCATTCAACCCACAGCTAAATTCCGGTCACAGCGCGGCCCGGGCACAAAGTGGCGCGCGCCTTGCGAGATAGGTGCATCTTCAACTGAAAGGTGCGCGCCATGTCCGACTACTTTTCCCCTTACGATGCCGACCGCCCGCTGATGCTCAAGTGCAGCTGCGGCAAAAACCACAGCGTGGCCGATCATCAGCAGGAAGCGCAGGACACGACCGCCGCCAGCGCTGTCACTGAACTGCGCCGGCGCAGCCTGACCAGCGAGTTCGAGGCCTACTCGAACGAGTTCATTGAAGCCACACTCGTCAAGGCCCTGTTTCCGCAAGACGAAGTGCGCCGCCGCTTCCTGCGTGCCGTCGGCAAGGGCACGGCCATGGCCGCCATCTCCAGCCTGTTGCCGGTGGCCAGCATGCAGGCTCTGGCGCAGGACGCCGGCAAAAAGGCCGGCTCACTCGAAAAGACCAACCTGAAGATCGGCTTCATCCCGATCACCTGTGCCACACCGCTGATCATGGCGCACCCGCTGGGTTTCTATAACAAGGAAGGTCTGAATGTCGAAGTGGTCAAAACCGCCGGCTGGGCGCTGATCCGCGACAAGATGATCAACAAGGAATACGACGCCACGCATTTCCTGTCGCCGATGCCGCTGGCCATCTCCATGGGCGTGGGCTCCAACCCGGTGCCCATGAATGTGGCGACCATCCAGAACACCAACGGCCAGGCCATCACCCTGGCCAACAAACACAAGGACAAACGCGACCCGAAGCTGTGGCAGGGCTTCAAGTTTGCCGTGCCGTTCGAGTTCAGCATGCACAACTTTCTGTTGCGTTACTACGTGGCCGAACATGGCCTGAACCCCGACACCGACATCCAGATTCGCGTGGTGCCGCCGCCCGAAATGGTGGCGAATCTGCGCGCCGGCAACATCGACGGCTACCTCGGCCCCGACCCCTTCAACCAGCGCGCCGTTTACGAAGAGATCGGCTTCCTGCACCTGCTGACCAAAGACTTGTGGAACGGCCACCCGTGCTGCGCCTTTGGCACCTCGACCGAGTTCATCCAGAAAAACCCGAACACCTTTGCCGCGCTGTACCGGTCGGTGCTGACCGCCGCCGCGATGGCGCGCGACCCGAAAAACCGCGAGCTGATCGCCAAGGTGATTGCGCCGCAGGCCTACCTGAACCAGCCCGAAACCGTGCTCTCGCAGGTACTGACCGGCCGCTTCGCCGACGGCTTGGGCAACATCAAAACCGTGCCGGACCGCGCCGACTTCGACCCGATTCCGTGGCAGTCGATGGCGGTGTGGATGCTGACCCAGATGAAACGCTGGGGCTATGTCAAGGGCGAGGTCAACTACAAACAGATCGCTGAAAAAGTGTTTTTGCTGACCGACGCCAAAAAGCACATGAAAGATCTGGGCCAGAAAACGCCTGAGGGCGCCTACCCCAAGTTCACCATCATGGGCAAGGAGTTCGACGCGGCCAAGGCAGACCAGTACGCCAAGAGTTTTGCAATCAGCAAGATGTCCTGAAGCTAATCCATGAATATCTTTAAAACCATGGGGTTCAAGGCTGGCGTGGTATCGGCCATGATTTTGTTTGTATTCCTGAGCGCGTGGTATCTGGCCACCGCATCGTCAGCAGGCAGCTCAGGCGCCAGCAGCGCCGGCATGACGGCAGAGCAGATCGAATACCAGAAGATGATGGGCAAAGACCCCGGTGCAGCCAAAGCGTCCGGCTTTCCCACACCGCTGCAGATGGGTCAGACTTTCGTCAAGCAATTGAGCGACCCGTTTTATGACCGGGGCCCGAATGACAAGGGCATTGCCATTCAGCTCGCGCACTCACTGGGGCGAGTGGGACTCGGCTTTTTGCTGGCCTGCCTGGTGGCCATTCCGCTGGGGTTTGTGATTGGCATGTCACCCTTGCTGCGGCGCGCGTTTGATCCGTTCATCCAGGTGCTCAAGCCCATTTCCCCGCTGGCCTGGATGCCGCTGGCGCTGTACACAATCAAGGACTCGTCAGCATCGGGCATCTTCGTGATTTTCATCTGCTCGGTGTGGCCGATGCTGATCAACACCGCCTTTGGCGTGTCGGCCGTCAAGCGCGAGTGGCTCAACGTCGCCAAGACGCTGGAAGTGACGCCGCTGCGCAAGGCTTTTCTGGTGATTCTGCCGGCCGCCGCGCCGACCATCCTGACCGGCATGCGCATTTCAATGGGCATTGCCTGGCTGGTGATTGTGGCCGCGGAAATGCTCGTGGGCGGCACCGGCATTGGTTACTTTGTCTGGAACGAATGGAACAACCTCTCGCTGACCAATGTGATTTTCGCAATTCTCATGATTGGTGTGGTCGGCATGTTGCTGGATTTGATGTTTGCACAATTGCAAAAGTGGGTGACCTATGCTGAATGACGCCTCACTCACGAGCCCGCCACCCAACACGCCGTCAAGCCGGCCTTTCCTGCAAATCGAAGGCCTGGCCAAGTCCTACCCGGGCACGGTCGAGCCGGTGTTTGACAACGTGAACTTCAACATCGCCCGCGGCGAATTTGTCTGCATCATCGGCCATTCAGGTTGCGGCAAGACCACCATCCTCAATGTGCTGGCAGGTCTGGAAACGGCCAGCGCGGGACTGGTGTTCATGGACGGCCGCGAGGTTGCCGGCCCCAGCCTGGAGCGCGGCGTCGTGTTCCAGGGCCACGCGCTGATGCCATGGCTGACAGTGCGTAAAAACATTGCCTTTGCAGTGCGCTCCAAATGGCCGGACTGGACCTCGGAGCAAGTCGATGTGCAGGTGCAAAAATACGTGACTCTGGTCGGCTTGTCAGGCGCCATTGACAAAAAACCGTCGGCCCTGTCGGGCGGCATGAAGCAGCGCGTGGGCATTGCCCGGGCCTTCGCGATCGAGCCCAAAATGCTGTTGCTCGATGAACCCTTCGGCGCACTGGATGCGCTGACACGCGGCACCATCCAGGACGAGCTGCTGCGCATTTGCGCGGAGACGCAGCAGACCGTCTTCATGATCACCCACGATGTGGATGAGGCCGTGCTGCTGGCCGACAAGATCATGCTGATGAGCAACGGGCCGCAGGCGCGTGTCGCCGAAATCGTGCGCAACACCCTGCCGCGCGATCGCCAGCGCGCGACCCTGCACCACGACCCGCAGTACTACCCGATTCGCAACCACCTGGTGGACTTTCTGGTGACACGCTCCAAAGACCTGTCGCACGGCAAGGCTCCCATTCACCCGCCCATTGTCGAGCCCGGCCGGGCGGTCGCCGCTGCACCGGTCGCCGTCTTGAAGGAGGCCGCATGAGTACAGCAGATACACCTCGCCCGCCATTGCCGCCTTTCACCCTGACAACCGCCAAAGAGAAAGTGCAAAAAGCCGAAGATGCCTGGAACAGCTGCGACCCCGACCGGGTGGCGCTGGCCTACACCGAGGACTCGGTCTGGCGC
>JBKJZS010000211.1:0-12846 GCA_046714915.1 Polaromonas sp.
TTGCGGCCCCGGGTCCGGGGTTTCAGCACCCGCAGTCGGTACGTTTCTGTTATTCGGGCTGGAGCCGCAATCCATGGATCCGGGTCATGTCCGGGATGACAGACAGGGCTCCGGGATGACAGCGATCTTCGATGGAGGGGTGACGACCCTGCAAGCATTCAATTGAGGAAAAAAATGACACAACATTCCCTCTCTAAACCAGATTCACCCATACAAACCCTGGTCGGCATCGGAGTGGTTCTGCTGGGTCTGGGGCTTGCGCTGGGCGCCATCAGCATCCCCTCTGCGGCTGGCTATGCCGGTGTCGGCCCGAACTTTTTGCCCTGGCTGGTCGCCCTGGCGCTGCTGGTGTGCGGGGGGTTTCTCGTGTGGGAAGCACGCACCGGGGGCTTCCGCGCGATGGACGAGGCCGCCGACGTGGCCCCTGCGTATTGGACGGGTTTTGTGTGGATTTCCGCAGGGTTGCTAGCCAACGCGGCCCTCATCACCACCATCGGATTCATCCTGAGCTGCACGCTGTGTTTCGTACTGGCGGTGCAGGGCTTGCGTGGGGCTGAAGGCCGCGCCAGCATGGACCCCAAAACCTGGCTGAAAAACGCCGTAATCGGTTTGCTCATCTCGGCGCCTGTGTACTGGGCGTTTACTCAATTTCTGGCCATCAATTTGCCGGGACTCACGTCGACAGGGTGGTTCTAAATGGACATCTTCAACCAGCTCCTGCAAGGCTTTGCCACGGCGGCGACACCGATCAACCTGTTGTGGTGTTTTGTCGGTTGCGCCCTGGGCACCGCCGTCGGCGTGCTCCCCGGCATTGGCCCGGCGGTCGCGGTGGCCATGTTGCTGCCGATTACCGTCAAGGTCGAAGCCACGGCTTCCATGATCTTTTTTGCCGGCATTTACTACGGTGCGATGTATGGCGGTTCTACCACCTCGATTTTGCTGAACACCCCAGGCGAAACCGCCAGCATGGTCACTGCGATGGAAGGCAACAAGATGGCCAAGAGCGGTCGGGCCGGGGCTGCGCTGGCCACGGCGGCGATAGGTTCTTTTGTCGCCGGCACCATCGCCACCGTGCTGGTGACGCTGTTTGCGCCCATTGTGGCGGAGTTTGCCGTCAAGCTTGGCCCTCCGGAGTACTTCATGCTGATGCTGCTCGCCTTCACGACGGTGAGCGCGGTGCTGGGCAAGAGCGCGGTGCGTGGCATCACGGCTTTGTTTGTCGGTCTGGCTGCAGGTCTCGTAGGGCTGGATCAGATCACCGGTCAGGCGCGTTACACCGGCGGCGTTCCTGAAATGCTGGACGGTATCGAGATCGTGCTGGTGGCGGTAGGTCTATTTGCCGTGGCGGAAGCCATGTATGCAGTGTTATACGAAGGCAAGGTGGTTGACTCCCAAAACGCTTTGAGCAAGGTGCACATGACGGCCCGGGAATGGCGTCGCTCGTGGCCCGCATGGCTCAGGGGCACCGCCATTGGCGTGCCTTTTGGCTGCATTCCGGCCGGGGGGACCGAGATACCGACTTTCCTGAGTTACGCAACCGAAAAAAAACTCGCCAAAGACAAGACAGAGTTCGGTGCCCGGGGCGCGATTGAAGGCGTGGCAGGCCCCGAGGCGGCCAACAACGCAACCGTCACCGCAGCCATGATTCCGCTGCTCACCTTGGGCATTCCAACCTCCAACACCACAGCCATCCTGCTTGGAGCCTTCCAGAATTACGGCATTCAGCCGGGGCCGCAACTTTTCACCACGTCGTCGGCCTTGGTGTGGGCGCTGATTGCATCGCTCTACATTGGCAATGTCATGCTGCTGGTCCTGAATTTGCCGCTGGTGGGCTTGTGGGTCAAGCTGCTCAAAATTCCCAAGCCTTACCTGTATGCCGGCATCCTGATTTTCGCGACCGTGGGGGTTTACGGCATGCGCCAGAGTGCGTTCGATTTGTTCCTGCTGTATGCAATTGGTGTGCTCGGGGTGGTAATGCGGCGGTTTGATTTTCCGACAGCGCCGGTGATTGTCGGAATGATTCTGGGTCCGCTGGCCGAAGCGCAACTGCGCAACGCGATGTCGATTGGCGAAGGAAGTGCGCTGGTGTTTTTGCAGCGCCCCATGTCACTGGCTCTTTTGGGCGTGGTGGTCGCCGTCCTGGTGGTGCCCCGTCTGTTGCGGTCCCTCCGAAAACCGACCGTGGCTGCCGCATGATCCTGCCAGGGGCCGGAGCGGCCTGCGCGTTACCATCTGCGCATGGAACACAACGACACCACACCGCATGGGCTGCCGCTGGACGCCCAGAGCATTCTGGAGCTGGCCGCGCGGTCCATGTTCGAGCTGTTTTCCAGCATCAGCCAGGGTATGTTTCTGGTAGACCGGACTGGCCGCATTGTCTGGCTCAACGAGGGTTACAAGCGGTTTTTGCCAGCGCTGGGTTTTTCGTCCGTGGACCAGTTTGTTGGCCACATGGTCGAAGATGTCATCCCCAACACGCAAATGCGGCGCGTGCTCGAAACCGGCGAGCCTTTTCTGATCGACCTGCTGACGAACCGGGCCGGCACCTTTGTCGTCAGCCGCATTCCTCTGCGCGACGAGAGCGGCGGTGCCGTGATTGGCGCCATTGGCATCGTGCTGTTTGACCACCCCGAGACCACGCTACAGCCCTTGATCAGCAAGTTTGCCTTGCTGCATCGCGACCTCGACGACGCTCGCCGTGAACTGGCCAGCCAGCGCGGCGGTCAGCGCCAGTCCAAGTACACCTTCGCCAGTTTTGTCGGCACCAGCCCGGCGGCGGTTGAGGTCAAGCGCCCGGCGCGGCGCGCGGCGCAGACGTCCAGCCCGGTACTGTTGCTCGGTGAGACCGGCACCGGCAAGGAATTGCTGGCCCACGCCATCCATGCGTCCTCTACCCGGGCGCGCGGGCCATTCATCAGCGTCAACATCGCTGCGGTGCCCGACACACTGCTCGAAGCCGAGTTTTTTGGTGTGGCGCCGGGCGCCTACACGGGCGCAGACCGCAAGGGGCGCGTCGGCAAATTCAAGCTGGCCGACGGCGGCACCCTGTTTCTCGATGAGATTGGCGACATGCCGCAAGCGCTGCAGGCCAAACTGCTGCGCGCCTTGCAGGAGGGCGAGATCGAGCCGCTGGGTTCGAACAAGCTGCTGCCTTTCGATGCGCGCCTGATCGCCGCAACCTCGCGTGACCTGACGGTGCTGGTGCGCGAGGGCAGGTTTCGCGAAGACCTGTTTTACCGGCTCAATGTGCTGCCGATTCGGGTGCCACCGCTGCGCGAACGCCGCTCCGACATTCCGGCGCTGCTGGAGGTGTTGGGCGAGGACATGGCGCTGCGCAGCGGCGACCGACAACCCGAACTCGCCCCCGATGCGCTGGCGTTGTTGTCGGCGCAGGCCTGGCGCGGCAACATCCGGGAGTTGCGCAATGTGCTGGAACAGGCGGTGATGCGCAGCGACTCGCCGAACATCAGCCGCGCGCAGTTTGAAGAGGTGCTCAGGGAGGCCGGCATCGAGCACATTGCGCCGGAGTCACTGGCGCCTGATGGGGAAGGCTCCGACGCAACGGCTTCGGATCTGCTGCGTCCGCTGGCTGAGCAGGTAGCGCAAGTGGAGCGGCGCGCGATTGCGACCGCTTTGGCGGCGACACGCGGCAACAAACTGGCAGCCTCGCGCCTGTTGGGAATCTCGCGCGCCAAGCTGTATGAACGTCTCGATAACCCTGTATAAAAATAATACAGCTGCCTTAAAAAAAGACAACTAATATGTCTTTGTATTAGCCATATTGTTTTGTCTGAGAAAAAACCGTTATAGATCATAGACTTAATCCTGGCACGACCTGTGCATTCATGGTGCATCGATATACAACAGGAGACATTCATGCACCGTCGCACTCTGATCGCGCTTGCCGCGCTCGCCACCAGCTTTGTTTCAAGCGCTGCTTTCAGCCAGGCCGGCGAAATCCGGATTGGCCACATTTACAGCAAGACCGGGCCGCTGGAGGCCTACGGTAAACAAACTGCCACTGGTTTCCTGATGGGTCTGGACTACGCCACCGGCGGCACCATGATGGTGGCCGGCAAGAAAATCGTCGTCATTGAAAAAGACGACCAGGGAAAGCCTGACCTGGGAAAATCACTGCTGGCTGCCGCTTATTCGGATGACAAAGTGGATCTGGCTGTGGGCCCAACTTCTTCGGGTGTTGCGCTGGCGATGTTGCCGGTGGCTGAAGAGTACAAAAAAATCCTGCTGGTCGAACCTGCGGTGGCCGACTCCATCACCGGCGACAAGTGGAACAAGTACATTTTCCGCACTGGCCGCAATAGCTCGCAAGACGCGATCTCCAACGCGGTCGCGCTGGACAAACCGGGCGTGACTGTCGCCACGTTGGCGCAAGACTATGCTTTCGGCCGCGACGGTGTGAAAGCTTTCAAGGACTCCATCAAGAATGCCAAGCTGGTTCATGAAGAGTACCTGCCGACCAACACCACCGACTTCACGGCCGGTGCGCAGCGTCTGATCGACAAGCTCAAGGACCAGCCTGGGCGCAAAGTAATTTTTATCCTGTGGGCCGGTGCCGGCAATCCGTTCAAGATCGCTGACATGGACCTCAAGCGCTATGGCATCGAAATTGCCACTGGTGGCAACATTCTGCCGGCGATGACCAGCTACAAGAATTTTCCCGGCATGGAAGGCGCAGCCTATTACTACTTCGGTATTCCAAAAAATGCTGTCAATGAAGCCTTGGTCTCGCGCCATTACAGCCAATTCAAGTCGCCACCTGACTTCTTCACCGCAGGCGGCTTTTCGGCCGCCATGGCTGTTGTCACTGCGCTGAAAAACAGCAAAGGCGATGCCACTGCCAACACCCTGATCAAGACCATGGAAGGCATGAGTTTTGATACGCCCAAGGGCAAGATGACCTTCCGCAAGGAAGATCATCAGGCGATGCAAAGCATGTACCACTTCAAGATCAAGGTGGACCCGGCATTCGCGTGGGGCGTTCCTGAACTCGTGCGCGAGATCAAGGCCGAAGAGATGAACGTCCCGATCCGCAACAAGCGCTAGCGGGGCGTTCAGGATCAGCGCGGGTGCCTGGCCAAACACTGCTCAGTCAAGTTATTCACCCTGAGCCGCAATGACAACAACGTTGACTTGTCATTGCGGGCCTGACCCGCAATCCATGGATCCCGGATCGGGCCTGCCCCGGACTTGATCCGGGGTCCGGGATGACAAACCGGGGCAAGGGCCTGGCTAAACCGTATCGCGCTTAGCCCCGCTTGCCAGCAGTTGAACGAGAACTCCCGGAAACACGGGAGGCAGGATCAGTTTTGCCCAAAAACGACCAGGAGACAATCAAAATGACAATCCTGCTTCTTCGAACTTTATCCGCCGTCGCGGCGCTCGCTTGCGGAGCTGCCTCGGCAGCCGTCGACTTGCCGCAGCTCAACATCGACAAGAGCCAGACCAGCGTGTCCGGACTTTCGTCGGGCGGTTTCATGGCGGTGCAGCTGCATGTGGCCTATTCCGCCACGTTCAAAAAAGGTGCGGGCATCGTCGCCGGCGGCCCGTTTTATTGCGCTGAGGGCTCCATCACCAACGCCACTGGCCGCTGCATGGCCAGCCCCGCCGGCATTCCCACCAGTACGCTGGTGACCACCACCAACAACTGGGCCAGTCAGGCCCTGATTGACCCGGTGGCCAACCTGCAGGGCTCGAAGGTCTATCTCTTTTCCGGCTCCATCGACAGTACGGTCAAGCCCGGCGTGATGGATGCACTCAAGACTTACTACAACAGCTTTGTGCCGGCTGCCAACGTGGTCTACAAGAAGGACATTACCGCAGAGCACGCGATGATTACCGACGACTACGGCAGTGCCTGTTCGACCAAGGCCTCACCCTACATCAACGACTGCAATTTCGACCTCGCCGGCGCGATGCTGGCGCACATCTACGGCACGCTGAACCCGCGCAATAACGCTGCGCTGCCCGCGGGTAATTTCGTCGAATTCAACCAGAGCCAGTTCATCACCAATCACGGCATGGCGCCGACGGGCTGGGCTTATATACCCCAGGCCTGTACCGCAGGGACGCAGTGCCGCCTGCATGTGGTGCTGCATGGCTGCAAGCAAAACGTCGCGACGGTTCAGCAGCAATACGTCCGCAACACCGGCTACAACCGCTGGGCGGACAGCAACAATATCGTGATGATTTACCCACAGACCAGCACGGCGGCTACCAATAGCTGCTGGGATTGGTGGGGCTATGACAGCGCCAACTATGCCAAAAAATCCGGCCCGCAAATGACGGCCGTCAAGGCCATGGTGGACCAGGTTTCTGTGGGCGGTGGCACGCCTCCGCCACCGACGGCCCTGCCTGCGCCCACGGGTGTGGTGACTTCCGGCGCCAGCAGCAGCAGCATGGTGATTGGCTGGAACGCTGTGACAGGTGCGGCCAGCTACAACGTCTATCGCAACGCCAACAAGACCAATGCATTGCCGCTGTCCAGCACCAGCTTCACCGATACAGCTCTGGCCGCCGCCACGCAGTACAGCTGGACGGTGAAGGCGGTGGACAGCAACAGCGTGGAGAGCGCGGCCTCAGCGGCGGCAACCGGAACCACCACCGGCACGGCGGCGACTTGCTACACCGCGTCGAACTACGCCCACACCACCGCGGGCCGTGCTTACCAGATCGCTGGCCTCACCTACGCAAACGGGTCGAACCAGTACTTGGGCCTGTGGAACATCTTCACGGTCCAGACGTTGAAGATGACGGGCACGAACTACTACGTCATCGGCACCTGCCCCTGAACTTGCCCGACGCCTTACTGGAGAAAATGAGTTTGTTAGCTACCCAAGACTTGACGATTCGCTTCGGCGGCCACGTGGCGGTCAACGCCGTGACCTGTGCTTTCAAACCGGGCACGCTGACCGCCATCGTTGGCCCGAACGGCGCGGGCAAGACGACCTATTTCAATTTGATTTCTGGCCAGCTCAAGGCCAGCAGTGGCACCGTCACGCTCGATGGCCAGGAGCTCTCTGGCATGAGCGTCTCGGCGCGCACCCGGGTTGGCCTGGGCCGAGCGTTCCAGTTGACCAATCTGTTTCCCAACCTGACGGTGCTGGAGAACGTGCGCCTGGCTGTCCAGGCGACGCGGCAGGGTCCGCACCGGCGTGGTTTGAACCTGTGGAGCATCTGGAGCGACCACCACGCGCTGGTGCAGCGGGCCGAGGAAATTCTTGCGGCAGTGGCCATGGAGGGCAAGGCCGGCATGCCGGTGGCCAGCCTGCCGCATGGTGACCAGCGCAAGCTCGAAGTTGCCTTGCTGATGGCGCTGGAGTCGCAGGTCTTCATGTTTGATGAGCCGACTGCCGGCATGAGCACCGATGAGGCGCCAGTCATTCTCAACCTGATCCGACAGCTCAAGCAGGACAAGACCAAAACAATTTTGCTGGTGGAGCACAAGATGGATGTGGTTCGTGAACTCGCTGATCGCATCATTGTTTTGCACAACGGATCGCTGGTCGCTGATGGCGAGCCGGGGGAAGTGATTGCCTCACCGGTGGTGCAGGAGGCTTATTTGGGGGCAAGCCCCCAGAACGCCTCCGCGCAAGATGCGACGCCCCCCCATCCCGGACTTCCCCCTCGAGCGGGAAGGAGCAAACAGCCATGAACGAAAATCTTCTGACCCTCCATGGGGTGCACACCCATATCGGCGCCTATCACATCCTGCATGGGGTCGACCTGGTCATACCGCGCGGTCAACTGACCATGCTGCTGGGCCGTAACGGCGCTGGCAAGACCACCACGCTGCGCACCATCATGGGCCTGTGGCAGGCCTCGAAAGGGCGCATTGCATTTGCCGGCCGAGACATCACCGCGCTCAGCACGCCGCAAATCGCGGAGCTCAATATTGCCTACGTGCCCGAAAGCATGGGCATTTTTTCCGACCTGACGGTCAAGGAAAACATGCTGCTGGCCGCGCGCAGTGCCAAGCGGGCCAACCAGATGGATGAAGCTCGGCTGAAATGGATCTTCTCGCTGTTTCCCGCGGTCGAAAAATTCTGGAACCACCCGGCCGGCAAACTGTCGGGCGGGCAAAAGCAGATGCTCGCTGTGGCCCGTGCCATTGTGGAGCCGCGAGAGCTGTTGATTGTCGATGAGCCGAGCAAGGGCCTGGCCCCGGCCATCATCAACAACATGATCGACGCCTTTGCCCAGCTCAAGGCCAGCGGCGCAACCATTTTGCTGGTGGAACAAAACATCAATTTCGCCAAGCGCCTGGGCGATACCGTGGCCGTAATGGACAACGGCCGGGTCGTGTATGCCGGTGCAATGGAAGAACTGGCGCAAGACGCGGCATTGCAGCAATCGCTGCTGGGATTGGCATTATGAAGATTCGCGACGACGGACCGCTCCTGGGCGCGAGAGCCCCCTCGGGGGGCAGCGTAGTACACAAAGTGACAAGCGTGGGGACTCTATGAAGACCTTGGATTTCGACTGGAAGCCGGTCGCGTTGGTCCCCTTGCTGGCGCTGGTGGTGTTCCCCTTTATAGTTTCCAGTTCCACCTGGCTCACGCTGACGGTGGCCGGCCTGGCCATGGGCATGATTATTTTCATCATCGCCTCGGGCCTGACGCTGGTGTTTGGCCTGATGGACGTGCTCAATTTCGGCCATGGCGTGTTCATTGCGCTGGGCGCCTTTGTGGCCACCAGCGTGCTGGGCGCCATGAGCGACTGGACCGGCTCGCAGGAACTTTGGCGCAACCTCGTGGCGGTGCTGCCTGCGATGCTGATCGCGATGGCGGTCTCGGCAGCCGTCGGCCTGGCGTTCGAGCGTTACATCGTGCGGCCGGTGTACGGCCAGCACCTCAAACAGATTCTCATCACCATGGGCGGGATGATCATCGGTGAGGAGCTGATCAAGGTGATCTGGGGCCCGCAGCAGATTCCGCTGCCACTGCCGGAAGCCATGCGCGGTGCTCTGCTGATCGGAGATGCAGCGATTGAAAAATACCGCTTGATCGCCGTGGTGGTGGGGCTGGCCGTGTTTGCGCTGCTGGTCTGGACTTTGAGCCGCACCAAGATCGGCCTGCTGATTCGCGCCGGCGTGCAGGACCGCGAGATGGTCGAGTCGCTGGGCTACCGCATCAGGCGACTGTTCGTGGGTGTGTTTGTGGCCGGCAGTGCGCTGGCCGGTCTGGGCGGCGTGATGTGGGGCTTGTACCAGCAAAACGTGATCCCGCAAATGGGCGCACAGGTCAACGTGCTGATATTCATCGTCATCATCATCGGCGGACTGGGCTCGACCGGCGGCGCGCTGATAGGCGCCTTGCTGGTGGGCCTGATGGCTAACTACACAGGATTTCTGGCTCCCAAGGTGGCGCTGTTTTCCAACATCGCGCTGATGGCCGCCGTACTGCTATGGCGGCCCCAGGGCATCTACCCCGTGACCAACCGCTGAGGATCGCTTGATGAACAAACTCCTCACCCGTCTGGTTTCCGGCGATTTTCCGCGCAGCCGCGTGCTCGCGGTCATCCTGGTTGGGCTGTTATTGGCGCTGGCTTTCGCGCCCTTCATTTTTCCCGGGGTCAAAGCGCTGAACGTGGCGGCCAAGGTGCTGATCTTTGTCGTGCTGGTGGCCAGCTTTGACCTGCTGCTTGGCTACACCGGCATTGTCAGTTTTGCGCACACCATGTTTTTCGGCATCGGTGCTTACGGCATCGCGGTGGCGACCACCCGGCTCGGCCCGACCTGGGAGGCGCTCGGCGTGGGCCTGCTTTGCGCGCTGTTGCTGTCGTTTGTGCTGTCGCTGCTGGTGGGGCTGTTTTCGCTGCGGGTCAAGGCCATCTTCTTTGCGATGATCACGCTGGCCGTGGCCTCGGCTTTCCAGACCCTGGCCTCGCAGCTGTCGGAGATCACCGGCGGTGAAGATGGCTTGACCTTCAAGGTGCCTGAGCTGCTGTCGCCGAGTTTCGAGTGGATGGAGCAACCCTTGCTGGGCGTGTCGATGGACGGGCGCCTGCTGTGTTACTACCTGCTGTTTGTGATTGCGCTGGTGCTGCTGCTGGGCCTGCTGCGCATCGTCAATTCGCCTTTTGGTCGCGTGCTGCAGGCGATTCGCGAGAATGAGTTCCGCGCCGAAGCGATCGGTTATCGGGTCGTGGTCTACCGCACCACGTCCAGCATTTTGTCGGCCCTGTTTGCCACGGTGGCCGGTGCCATGCTGGCGCTCTGGCTGCGCTACAACGGACCGGACACCTCGCTGTCGTTTGAAATCATGATTGATGTGCTCTTGATTGTCGTGATTGGTGGCATGGGCACGATTTACGGCGCGGCCATTGGCGCTGCCTTGTTTCTGGTTGCGCAGAGCTACCTGCAGGACTTGCTGCGGCTGGGTAGCGAAGCCGCGGTCAGCCTGCCGTGGCTGGCCGCCTTGCTATCACCGGATCGCTGGCTGCTCTGGCTCGGCGTGCTGTTTGTTTTGTCGGTTTATTACTTTCCCACGGGCGTTGTGGGGCGGCTCAGGGCCGTGCGCATTCGGGCAACAACCAAAGCCTGAACCCCGAAGAATCGATCACGGAGAGTCCAGCCTCATGCAATTCACATCCCATTATTTGACCTGTGCAGGGCGCGAGATCCATTACACCGAATGGGGGGCGCAGCACAGCGCCACCGTCATTGCCTGGCACGGGCTGGCGCGAACCGGGCGCGACATGGACGAGCTGGCGGCGCACCTGAGCACGCGTTACCGCGTGATTTGCCCGGACACGATAGGGCGCGGCTTGAGCCAATGGAGCCCGGATCCGAAAAGTGAATACCGGCTGGCGTTTTACGCCCGTATTGCGGCCGACCTTTTTGACCAGCTGCACATTGACAGGGCACACTGGGTTGGCACCTCCATGGGCGGCGCTATCGGCATGGTTTGTGCCTCAGGCTTGTACGAGCCCGCCTTGAAGAAGCGCATCCAGAGCCTGGTGCTCAATGACACTGCCCCAAAGGTCGCCGACCTGGCGATAGCGCGTATCAGGGCCTATGCCGGCCACCCGCCGGCTTTTGACACCATGCTGGAGCTCGAAGCTTTTTTCAGGCAGGTCTACATGCCTTATGGCTGGCTCAGCGATGCGCAATGGCGGCGCCTCACGGAAACCTCGGCGCGCCGCCTGCCCGACGGCCGCGTGACGCCGCACTACGACCCGGCGATGGTGCAGCAGTTCATTCACCATCCCAACGACTACCTGATCTGGGACCATTACGACGCACTCAAAATTCCGGTTCTGTGCCTGCGTGGCGCCGAGTCGGACCTGGTGCTGCGTGAGACAACGGCCGAGATGCTGCTGCGCGGGCCCGGGGTTTTCGGCCTGTTGCAGGTGCAGGAGATTGAAGATTGCGGTCACGCACCCGCGCTCAATGTGCCCGACCAGCTGAATCGGGTGGCCACTTTCATCGATGCGGCGTGCTGAGTCTGGTAGCTATATAATTAATAGCTGAAGGAGCCCTATTTGTAAGGGATATCGGCTTTTTATACCTTTACCAAAGGCGATGAAACGCACTCGCGCTGGCCCATGCGTGGAGACTTAAAGCGGGTCTGATCGTGCAACTCACAGGTATTGCAACTCAGGGGAGCGATCGAATCAGCCTCGGGGCGAGGATGTCCTTCCACGCCGGCAGTCGACGAATGCGGCGTCGACGGACGGACCAGTCACCTTGGTCCCCTGGTCAGTGCCGCTGCAGGTGTTCAAGCTTTCAGATCGCTCTGGTCACGACTCTCCGAGGGTGACCGGGCGGCCTGCTCCGAATGCCGACATGGTGCCATGGGATATGGACTTTATGGAGCGCGAAGAGAGCTCAGACACCCAGGTATTGCGTCAACAGTTCGGGCCGGGCATGCAGCTCGGCCGAGCTGCCTTCAAACACCACCTCACCTTTGACCAGAATCACGTTGCGGTTGGTGATTTGCGTAACGTGCTTCCAGTTTTTGTCGACAATCACGCTGCTGATACCGGTTTCGCGCACCAGCCGGCAGATGCGCCAGATTTCACGCGCAACCAGCGGGGCCAGGCCCTCGGTGGCCTCGTCAAGAATCAGTACGTCGGGGTTGGTCATCAGCGCTCGGCCTATGGTGAGCACTTGCTGCTCGCCGCCTGAGAGTTGCTGGCCGCCGTGGTTAAGGCGCTCTTTGAGGCGCGGGAAGGTCTCCAGTACACGCTCGTAGGTCCAGTCACGCTGACCGCGGGTTCCGGCGCGTGCGGCCATTTTGAGGTTCTCGACCACGCTCAGGTTGCCGAAGATGCCGCGGCCTTCGGGCACATAGGCAATGCCCAGCTGGGAAATTTCATACGGTGCCCGGCCCATCATCGGTTTGCCGAGAATGTCGACGCTGCCCGAGCGGGGTTTGACCAGGCCCACGATGCTTTTGAGCAGCGTGCTCTTGCCCATGCCATTCCGGCCCATGAGGCCTATGGTTTCGCCATGTGCCACAGAAAAATCAATGCCGCGCAGAATGTGGCTGGCGCCATAGTAAGTGTGCAGCTTTTGCGCGTTGATAAGTAATTCGTTCATCCGGTCTCCGACGGGTAGCCCCTAGGCAGACCTGGGCCGCCACGGGACTGAGCCCCGCGGCTCCTGGGCTGTCTGCGCAGGCCAGGACGGGGCGAAGCGCCGACGACTCTGGCGTCGGCCGGTCCAGTGCAGCGGGAAAGCCGAAAACGTGGGGGCCACATTCATTGCTCCTCGCCCACATTCTCGCCAAGATAGGCCGCCTGCACCGCGGCGACGGCCCGGACTTCTGCCGGTGTACCGCTCGCAATGACCTGGCCGTTGACCATCACGGTCAGTTGGTCAGC